>JAPKZR010000284.1 GCA_026393695.1 Actinomycetota bacterium | reverse complement strand
ATGCGAACGGCGCACGTCGCCGCGCTCGCCGTGCCAGCGCAACATGTTGACGATGTCGCCGCCGAGTTCGATGCGATAGCCCAACACGCCATGTTCGCCTGGTGTGAGGCCCGTGGTAATCGATGTCAGCGCAGTGGCTGTTGTGGACGGCGCCACCGTAGTGATCGCCGAACCCTGCATCGCTGCCAGCGTTGGAGCGAGATGGATTCGGCTCTGCAACTGCTCCCACCCAAGGCCATCGATGACAAGCACCACAACCTGATTGGCTCGCGAGATGGCCGCAGGCATCCACGCTGGCTTCGGCGCACCTCGAGGAGCCAGCAGCGCCGGGATGATGCCTCGAACGTTGGCGCCCGAGTAGGCAGGAAGGATGGGTGCGATATTCACGACTGCCCTAGTGGACCACCAACTCGACCAAATTGCTACTCACAAGCACAGCGACAACGGCGTGGGTGTCCGATCGATCCAAAGTCTTGGGTCGTTTGCGCCTACTATGCTCACGTGCGCGTTTCCACCAAAGGTGACTATGCCTGTCGGGCCCTCCTGTCACTGGCCTTGCATATCGAAGAACCGGGTCCCACCTCGGTGAGCGACATCGCTCGGCGCACCGGTTTGCCACAGCCATACTTGGAGCAAATTCTGTTGGCCCTCAAAGGCGCAGGCTTGGTGCGTTCAAAGCGCGGAGTGGGCGGCGGCTACGTGCTCGCCCGGCCAACCGTAGACATCAAGTTGTCCGAGATTCTGTCGGCCGTCGATGGCCCCATCTCGCTCGGCGACTTCGGCGAACCGCATGAAGACGGTTCGTGTAATCACGAAGGTCAGTGCGTTCTCTTGGCCATCTGGAAAGAAGCCGGCGAGATTATGCGCTTACACATGGATGGCTTCACGTTGGCAGACATTGCCGAAGCGGCCCAGGGTTCAACGCCTTGGCCAGACATGCTCGCCGCCAAGCGCTAACCACAAGGCGCTCAGCGCGGTCAACGGCGTTGACCGCGCGGGCAAGTCACTCGTGAAGTTCGAGCAGAACGTCGAGCAGGTCGCGCGGCAGAGGCGACGTGAAGGTCATTGTTTCGCCAGTGCCTGGATGCACGAAGGCAAGTTCGGCGGCATGCAAAAACGGTCGCGGTGAGACAACACCAGAACGGATTCCGCCATAGGCGCCGTCGCCCACAACCGGGTGACCAGTAGCTGCAAGATGCACGCGAATCTGATGGGTGCGGCCCGACTCGAGACGACACTCGAGCTCGGAAACATCGGCGGGCTCTCGATAGTTGGCAATCGTTCGATAGCGCGTGCGCGCTGGCTTGCCATCGATGACCACTGCCATACGTAACGGATCACGATGATCGCGACCAATCGGTGCATCGATGAGCCCGTTCGGCGACTTGAGATGTCCCCACACCAACGTGAGGTACGAACGAGTAACAGTTCGCGCTGCAAGCGCTGAGACCAAGCTGTCGTACGCGCGCTGACTGTGAGCCACCACCATCAGACCGCTGGTACCCACGTCGAGTCGATGCACGATGCCCGGACGCATTGGGTCTCCGACATCGGCCACATCTGGGTAGCGAGCCAAGATGGCGTTGACCACGGTGCCATCAGGATGACCATGCCCGGGGTGGACGACAAGTCCGGCAGGCTTGTCGATAACGATGACGTCGTCGTCGGCATACACGATGGGCAGCTCGATCGAGGCATCTGCTTGAGGAAGCTGAGGCTGCGGCAACTGCGTTGGGTCGATCTCGACCACTTGGTTGATCGTGACCCGAACCTTGCCCGTCGATCTCGACCACTTGGTTGATCGTGACCCGAACCTTGCCCGACATGGCCACGACACCATCGAGGCGAGCACCACCGGCAGCAACGAGAGATGCTGCGTCTGAGCGACTGGCGTCGGTGAGCAACGCAACGATGCGGTCGAGTCGTTCGCCAGCCAATGCTGCGGGGATTTCTTCTCTGATCATGACGCCCTTACCTTCGATGAGAACAACGCTGCCAACACAATCAGCGCACCGCCGACGTTGATGGCCATATCGGCGACGTTGAAGATGGGGAACCACTGAAAATCGATGAAGTCGATCACTCGACCTCTAAAAAATCCTTGCTCACGGAAAAGCCTGTCGGCGACATTGCCCACTGCGCCGCCAACCACCAGACCCACCGCGATGGTGTTCAGGCGGCCGCCCGACTGACGCAACGAAAGCAGCATCACCACAACGACCACCAAGGCAAGCACGCCAATGAAGGGACCAATGCCTTGGCCGGTAGAAAAGGCCATGCCCTTATTGAACGACAGGTTCCACTGCAAGGTCCAAATCACGTGACGAGGCGCACCATCGCCAAGCGCGGTGGCAGCCCAGTGCTTGGAGAGTTGATCGACGAGTACGACGCTTGCCGCAATCGCAATGCTGTTGCGCAGCGAAGGTCGCCGCGACACAGCAACCTCGGTCATCGCCGGCCGATCCCGCCGACCTTTTCTTCGACGAGTTCGGTCGACCACGGAATAGCGTCGAGACGCTCGCGAGGAATTGGCTTCATCGACAAGCGCGAGTAGCCGTAGCTGCCTTGGCGGATGCGCTCGAGAGCGCTGTCGATCTCGGCAATGTCGTGACGAGCGATGCCCGACAGCATGTTGTCGCGCTCGCGCTCGACAACCATCGTGTCGCCTTCGCCTGACTCGTCGTCGAACTGCACATCGCCCATCTCTTCGTCGATCAAGGAAAATGCTTCGTCCTCGAGTCGTACGGCCTGACGGGTGAGCGACTCGCGTGCCTCAATCAACAACTTGCGCTGGGTCGTGAGGAACTTGACGTCGAAGTCCTTGGTGTACTTGATGCCGTCTTTTGTCTCACCTTTCACGGGAGGCAATGTGGGGGCGGGAACGGGAGGCGCAGCCTTTTTGGCGGGCGCTGCTTTCTTCACTTGCATTGGGGTAACGGCCTTCGTGTCTGCGGGGGCAGACGGTACTGGTGGTGCAACGGGGGTTTTCTTTGCGACGGGAGCAGCCTTGGGGGCTGCAGCCTTCGCTGCGATCTTTGGGGCAGCCTTGGCAGCGACAGGTGCGCCGCTTTCTTCGCGACAGGTGCCGCTTTCTTCGCGACAGGTGCCGCTTTCTTCGCGACAGGTGCCGCTTTCTTCGCGACAGGTGCCGCTTTCTTCGCGACAGGTGCCGCTTTCTTTGGCGCAGGCGCCGCTTTCTTCGCGACAGGTGCCGCTTTCTTTGGCGCAGGCGCCGCTTTCTTTGGCGCAGGCGCCGCTTTCTTCTTCACGGGAACAACTTTCTTGGCCACGGGGGCGGCCTTCTTGGCCACGGGGGCGGCCTTCTTCGCGACTGGTGCCGCTTTCTTCGCTACGGGAGCAGCTTTTTTTGGCGCAGGCGCCGCTTGCTTTGCAGCACCCGCTGACTTCTTCACTGGAGCGACAACCTTCTTGGCCATTTGACCTCCCGATCGACTACAACTGCCGGAGCGTAGGCCGTATACGACCCATCGCCAACGGCCTTTGTCACTTTGGTGGAAAGTATGCTTGCAGAACCGCGAGCACTTCTGATGCATACATGCCAGATATCAGCACCCGCTTACGCCGCGACACCCCGCCCGAAAGCAACTGCACTCGACGTGGCGGCACGTTGAACAGCGTGGCAACAAGCTGAATCACCGCCTCATTCGCCTCACCATCGCGGGCCACAGCGGCCACGCTCAGCTTGAGGGCGTCACCATGAAAACCAACTGCAGCCGTGCGTTTCGCACCCGGCTGCACGTGCACCATCAGGGCAACGCCACCCTCGACATCGCTGACCATGTCGATGCGGGTTACGCCTTTGTCACACGAACCAGAGCTGGCTCGCCATCGAGTTCGCCAGCAAGTTCTTGCGAGGCCGCATCGGCGCCCCAGGTGAGCGACACCGCAAGTGTCTCGGCACACATGAACGCAACGTGCGGCTCAAGGGCTTCGATGATTCGCGGCGATGTCCACACGCTGAGCTCGATGCGGTCGCTCACTTCGAGACCGGCGTCGCGGCGCGCTTGCTGCACAAGGCGCACAAGGTCGCGCGCTGTGCCCTCGGCGACAAGCTCGGGCGTGAGGTCGCAGTCGAGCACCACCACTCCCCTGCCGCCGGCGAGCACCGTGCTCGCGCCGCCTTCGGTGGCGACAAGCTTCAGCGAGAATTCGCCCGGCTCGAGCACGAATCCGGCGGCCACGATGTTGTCGCCGTCGTGATGCCAGTCGCCGGTCTTCACAGCCTTGATCACCTGTTGAGTCTGACCTCCAAGGCGTGGGCCAAGCGCCGCAGGAACAACCTGCAACACGCTGGTTGCAACTGATGCGACATCTGTAGCCAAGACCACCTGCTTCACGTTGACCTCGTCGGCGATGAGCTCGATGAAGTCGGCGAAGTCGGCACTGGTTGGGTCGGCAATAGTGAGCGTGGCCAACGGCTGGCGCACACGACGACCATGCGCCTTACGCACGCTGAGGGTTGCCGAGCAAACATCGCGAACGCGATCCATGACATCGACAAGCGCTGGATCGGATGGCAACAACGACGCGTCGGGCCAATCCTGCAGATGCACACTGCGTTCGCCGGTGAGACCTTGGAAGATCGCTTCGCTGGTGAGCGGAAGCAACGGAGCCACAACCGTGCACACAACGCTGAGCACTGTATGCAACGTGTTCAGCGCTTCTTGATCGCCTGCCCAGAAACGATCGCGGCTGCGACGGATGTACCAGTTGGTGAGCGCATCGAGGAACGTGCGCACATCGCTGCAGGCGAGATACAGATCGTATGAATCCATATCGGCAGTGACTGAGTCGACCAAGGCGCGGGTCTTGGCCAACACGTAGCGATCGATCACGTTGGTCGACGACGTATCGAACACGCCGGTCTTGTTCTCGGCGTTGGCATACAGCGTGAGGAAGTACCAGCTGTTCCACAGCGGCAGGATCACCTGACGGATGGACTCGCGAATACCGCTCTCGGACACCGGCGAATCTCCACCGCGCAGCACCGCCGCCGACAACAATGACCAACGCATCGCGTCGGCGCCGTATGTCTCGAACACATTCCACGGATCGGGATAGTTGCGCAAGCTCTTCGACATCTTCTGGCCGTCGTCGCCAAGCAAGATGCCGTGACTGACGCAGTTCTTAAAGGCAGGCCGATCGAACAATGCCGTTGCCAGAACGTGCAGTGTGTAGAACCATCCGCGGGTCTGGTTGATGTATTCGACGATGAAGTCGCCTGGGTAATGCGACTCGAACCATTCACGATTCTCGAACGGATAGTGCACCTGGGCGAACGGCATCGAGCCGCTCTCGAACCAGCAGTCGAGCACTTCTGGCACGCGGCGCATCATCGAGCGACCTGTTGGATCGTCGGGGTTAGGTCGAACCAGATTGTCGACAGCGGGGCGATGCAGGTCGGTGACCTCTAATCCAAAGTCGCGCTGCATCTCGGCCAAGCTGCCGTAGACGTCCATGCGCGGGTATTCGGGGTCATCGCTCTTCCATACCGGAATCGGCGAACCCCAGAAACGGTTGCGGCTGATGCTCCAGTCGCGCGCATTGGCAAGCCACTTGCCAAACGAGCCATCTTTGATGTGACCGGGAACCCAATGGATCTGCTGGTTCAGTTCGACCATGCGATCCTTGATTGCCGTGACCTCAACAAACCACGACGAGATCGCTCGGTAAACCAACGGCTGAGCGCAACGCCAGCAATGCGGATAGCTGTGGTCATAGCTCTCGTGACGCAACACGATGCCACGAGCCTTCAGTTCACGAATGACCAACGGGTTGGCATCAAACACATGCTCGCCCTCCCAAGGCGCCACCTCGGCCGTATAGCGACCGTGCTCGTCCATTGGGCACAACGTGGGTATGCCAGCAGCGTTACATGCGATCTGGTCGTCCTCGCCGAATCCAGGGGCCATATGCACGACACCGGTGCCGTCTTCGGTGCTGACGAAATCGGCACCGAGCACCTGAAACGCATTCGGTGCGTCGGCGAAGAAATCGAACAATGGGGTGTAGCGCCGTCCAACCAGATCGGAGCCCATCAGCGTGCCCACGCGTGTGGCCTCGCCGATCTCGCGTTCGTACGCATCGAGACGCGACTCAGCAAGCACGTAACGGCGACCATCAGGATGCTGCATCACTGCGTATTCGATGTTGGGGCCCACGGCCAACGCAAGGTTGGCGGGCAGCGTCCACGGCGTGGTGGTCCATGCCAACAGGTGCTCGCCAGTTTCGAGTTCGAACGCAACGGTCAGCGCCGGGTCTTGACGATCGCGGTAGACATCGTCCATGCGCGTCTCGGTATTGCTGAGCGGAGTCTCGCAACGCCAGCAATACGCCAGCACGCGGAAACCTTCGTAAACCAGACCCTTGTCGTGCAGTGTGCGGAACGCCCACATCACGCTTTCCATGTACGGCAAGTCGAGGGTCTTGTAATCGTTGGCAAAGTCGACCCAGCGCGCCTGGCGACCCACATAGCGCTCCCACTCGCTGGTGTAGCGCAGCACACTGGTGCGGCAGACTTCGTTGAACTTGTCGATGCCGAACTCGGCGATCTCGGGGTGACCGCTGATGCCCAGTTCTTTTTCGGCCTCAACTTCGGCAGGAAGACCGTGACAGTCCCACCCGAAGCGGCGCTCAACACGATGACCGCGCATCGTTTGATAACGCGGCACGGCATCTTTCACGTAGCCGGTGAGCAGGTGCCCGTAGTGCGGCAAGCCGTTGGCAAAGGGAGGGCCGTCGTAGAAAACGAACTCGTTATCGGTGAGCCCTGGCGACGTTCCGGCTGGGCGCTGCTCGATGCTTGCCTCGAAGGTGCGGTCGGCTTCCCAGAAGGCCTGAATGCCCTGTTCGAGTAGCGGCAGATTCGGTTGCGATTCAACGTTGGGGTATGTCACGGCTTCTCCTGTTGACGACGATCTTCGTGTCGATCAGGGACGAGCCGACGCCCGCGGTGCCACCCTGCTTACTGTTGGCCTCAGCCGACAGTCGCTCTTCTGCGCCAGCGATAACGGGCTGGTCCCGTTCGGTTCTACTGACACACCGCTCGGTGTGCGTTCTTCCGAAGGCTCAGAGGTGATGGCCTCGTCAACGCCGGTCGTTGCAGACTACCGCCAGACAGCTGCAGTTGCGGGCAATAGGCGCTGCATCAGCAGCACATGCGTTCAGCCGGGTCGGCCGCTACCGTCGGGCAAATCTTCGGCCGCAGCGAAGCGAACTCGCGGGATTGGCTGCGTGACGTCGTAGAGCTCTTGAGCATTTTCGGGCACCACCATGGGCAGCGGCGCATGCTCGGCGCCTGCCAAGAGCGCTGCGCGTGCTGGGTCTGGTGGCGCCATGCCCCACGCAGGAGTGCCATCAATGTCGACGGTGTCGACTGCGTCGTCGCTGGCGTCGCTGTCGTCGCCATCGTCTGAATCGGCGGTATCAGCATTGTGCTCGGACACTGCTGAAATCAGCGGCCGACGCAGATCGGCCAGACCGCCTGGCACCCGAGAGACAAGGTCGTTGAGCGCACTGGCGACATCACGCAAACGCTCGCGCTGCGTAACGATGTGCTGCTCGAGGTGTTCGACATCGCTGAGCAAGAAATCTCGACGAGCAAGCATCGATGCGACTTCGTCTTCGACTCGCTTGAGTTCGCCTTCGGCGGCCTTGCGCGCATCGTGCTTGGCTTCGTCGAGCATGCGGTTGAGCGCACCCTGACCACTGTCGACGAGAATCTGAGCCTCGGCTTTGGCACGGGTAATGATTTGTGTTGCTTCGAGATCGGCTTCGCGAATGGTTGTGTCGGCCGTGCGCTGTGCGAGCAGCATGGCGCGGCTGATGCTGTCGGCCGCTTCATCCTGTGTGGGTCCGGCTGAGGCCACGGCTGGCTGGGCCGCAATTTCTTGCAGACGGGCCGTGGCCGCGCGAGCGCGAGCTTCCATTGCGGCAGCGTGCTTTTGCATTGCCTCGAACGACACCGCAAGTTGCGCAAGATACGTGCGAACCTCTTCGGGGTCGCAGCCCTTCTTGACGATCCTGAACGTGGTGCCGGAAACGGAATCGGGGCTTAGTTCCATGAGCGAATGCTACGTTGCGCGGAGCGGTTGAGCCAGCACATCTGCTAGTCGTCGTATCCGGGGTTTGAGCGTGACAGCGGCTTGAGTAAATAGACGCCGCTGGCGACCTTCTCCATGCTGCCGTTGAGGCCGTAACACAGGCCACTCGCGAAGTCGATGAGTCGGCGAGAAACCTCGCGCTCGGTGCCTTCGAGGTTCATGATGACCGGTAGGCCCTCTTTGAAACGATCGGCAATTTCTTGGGCCTGATCGAAGCGGCGAGGCTTCACGGTTGAAGGTTCGCCCGAGCCAGCGGCAATGGTGCGCACATTCGGTGTTGCCTGACGAGGGTTCGTGGGCCGTGGGTGCCCGCCTGAGTCGTCGGATGGTTGCTGAGGACGGCGAGGCGCTGCGGACTCAGGGGTATGCAGCGGAAAGCTCTGACGAGCTGCCGGTGCGCGCACACCTTCGTCTTCGATGTCGCCGTAACCACCACGTCCCGATCGCCCGATCGGCTCTGGCTCGCGCTGAGCGCGAGCTGGCCGTGCGGTCTCCATCGATTGGTCGTAGTCGTCGTACGCATCATCGGGGCCAAGGCCAAGGAAATCCATTGCCCGCTTCATGATTGACATTCGCAAATCCTCCTTCGCTGAGGTTATCTCATTCGGGTATGCGCGATCGTGGACGCTCGCCGAACAGCGCGCTTCCGATTCGCACGTGGGTCGCTCCGCACGCCAGAGCAATCTCGAGATCGTTGCTCATCCCCATCGATCGGCCAACAAGCCCGAGCTCATCGGCCATCTTGGAAAGCAACGCAAATGCTGTTGCGGTGAGGCCTTTGTCGCCCGATGTGGGCCCAACGGTCATCAACCCATCAACGCGCAAACCGAGCGAGCGACAGTACTCAACAAGCGACGCAACGCCCTCGGGAACGCACCCGCCTTTCGCCGACTCTGCGGTGGTGTTGACCTGAATGAACGCTGTGGCGCCGGGTGCGCGTCGCGCAATTTCGTCGGCCAGCGACGAACGATCGACACTTTGCCAGACATCGACGAGGTGGGCGATGGCTTTGACTTTGTTGGTTTGCAGCTGGCCAATGAAGTGCAACTGAGGACGCACGCTGTCGGCTGGAATCAGCACAAACTTGTCGCGTAACTCTTGTGCGTAGTTCTCGCCGATTGAGGTGCAACCGGCAGCCACTGCGGCGGTCACGGCGTCGACACCAAACCCTTTGGTGACAGCGATGAGTTCGACCGCCCGCTCACCGGCGGCGCGCTGAATACGATCGCGAATTGATTGCACCGCACGAGCTACTGCTTCAGGATCGACCGTGCTCACGCACTCGTTCCAGACATGGGGACTACTTCAAGAACGAAGGTACGTCGAAGTCGTCATCGTCGTCGCCCAGTGGGTCAGGCGCGGCGGGGGCAAAGAGGTCTTTGATGGTGGAGACCGGCTTGGCGCTGTCGACCGACTTCAGGTTGCCGCGAGCCGCGGATGGCGTATCCCAGCGATCGAAGCCGGCAGCGATAACGGTGACCTTGATCTCGTCGCCCATTTCGTCGTCGATGACCGTGCCGAAAATGATGTTGGCATCTTGATGCGCAACGCCATGAATGATCTCGGCGGCTTCGTTCATCTCGAACAGACCCATGCTCGATGGACCAGTGATGTTGAGCAGGATGCCACGAGCACCATCGATAGCGGCTTCGAGCAGTGGGCTGCTGATTGCTGCCTTCGCTGCGGTGACCGCTCGGTTCTCACCGCTGGCCTGACCGATACCCATCAACGCAGAACCGGCATTCGCCAAGATCATCCGCACGTCGGCAAAGTCGGTGTTGATCAAGCCTGGCGTGGTGATGAGGTTGGTGATACCTGAGACACCTTGCAACAGCACTTCGTCGGCCATCTTGAACGCGTTGAGAACGCTGGTCTTTTCGTTGGCCACGGTGAGCAAGCGATCGTTGGGGATCACGATAAGCGTGTCGACTTTTTCTTTCAGCTTCTGCACACCCGCATCGGCTTGCACAGAGCGGCGACGACCCTCGAACGCGAACGGACGTGTGACCACGCCGATGGTGAGAGCACCCATGCGCTTGGCGATCTCGGCGATGATTGGTGCCGCACCGGTGCCGGTGCCGCCGCCTTCGCCAGCGGTGATGAACACCATGTCGGCGCCCTTGATCATCTCTTCGATTTCGTCGCTATGCGACTCGCCTGCGGCGCGGCCCACTTCGGGATCGCTGCCTGCACCGAGCCCACGCGTGAGTTCGCGCCCAATGTCGAGTTTGACGTCGGCATCGCTCATCAACAGTGCTTGCGCATCTGTGTTGACAGCAATGAACTCAACGCCCTTGAGACCTGCATCGATCATGCGGTTGACGGCGTTGACGCCACCTCCGCCCACACCGATGACCTTGATCATTGCGAGATAATTTTGCGGCGCGCCTGCCATCAGGGAACCTCCGACATCTGTTCGAACGATTGACGTACCAGGGGAAGCCCTGCTACGGAATTTAACTTTTGCAATCCTGCCACGTTCGCATCCGCAAAACGGGGAGGGTGCTGGTGAATGCCTCTTAGCACTTGTGGCTAATGGGCGACGTAGAGACGTTGATGAGCGAGCATTGGTCAGAACCGGGCCGCTGCAAGAACGCTTCGAGACGCGTCAACTTGTCGAGCAAATCACTTGGGCTGCCAAGAATGACCGTGGCACCTTCCTTATCGGAGCCAGCTTTCCTGAAGATCAGCGACAGGTCGCCGGTGTCACCCACGTTGACCAACAAGGTGAGCGACCGCACTGTTGGGCTGAGCGCCTCGATCAGCGCAGAAGCGCGAGTGAACGCGATTCCGGCAGAGTTGCCAGCCTCAACATTGAGTCCCGAACCACGAATGAGCATGAAATCGACAGGACGTCCGGCGATCACATCGACCACCACACCATCAGCGGCCATGATGCGAAAGCGGCCATCGGACCCGCCATACGTGGCAATCGGAACGCGCTCAACGAGTTCGATGGTGGCGTTATGTGGGAAGTCAACCGAGACCCGTGCGCGCTGCACCCACGGGCTGAGTTCGAGCTTGCGCTCGATGGCGCGGGTATCGACCAAGAGCGCTGGCGTGCCCATCAAATCGTCGATGGCAATCTGCAGCGTTTCGGCATCGATGCGTCGAGCGCCGCTTGGCGTGACCGACGAAATTGAGAACAACGACGAACCAAGCAAGGTCAGAGCGCCGGCTACGAGCAACAGTCCCCCGCCGACGACAACAAGCCACTGCAGCCTGCGTTTGCCAATCTCGCGGCGCACAGCGATACGGCGCGCCCTGAGTCGAGGGTCCATCGACGCCGAACTCGCGGCAAGCGGGATGCCACCCGACTGACCCTCAATTTCGTCGCCGACGATAAGAATCGTGTTTCGCTCGGTACTGCCGGTGGAATTCGAAGTTCGCACCGGACCTCCGCGCAAACGGTCGGTGCCTTCTTCATCGAGATACATCGCATCCGGCTGATCGTCGCCGCCGATCACGATGGTGCGACGCTGCGGCGTGGGTTCGTCGGCGATGGTGCTGTCGACTTCTGGGGTCTCTGGCACAGGCTCAAGCTCAAGGTCGGGCTCGGGCTCGGGCTCGGGCTCGGGCTCGGGCTCGGGCTGATTGATGTCGAGCAGCACGTCGATCGAGGGATCGTCGAACGTGGCGAGATCCGAAATCTCGTCAGTTGGCGCTGCGCCACCGAACGCGGCCATGAGCTCTTCAAGCACCTTGTTCGGAACGTCGTCGTCGCCGACCGGGGGCTGCGTGACGTTCACAGCTGAACTCCGGCAGCCTCGTCGACAAGAGCATCAGAGAATCCGACGAGGCGCACTTCGCTGCGCAACACGAATCCCGTCTCGGCCGCAACGCGATCACGGACAAGCTGAATCAGATCGCGCACGTCGCTGGCTCGGCCCCCTTCGGAGCCTTGAATGAAGTTCGCGTGTTTGTCGGAGACACATGCTGAGCCGAGCGCGAAGCCGCGCAGACCCACACGGTCGATCAGTTCGCCCGCAGCGAGTTCGCCAGGAATCGGGTTCACAAACACCGAGCCCGCGTTTTGGCCGCCTGGCTGGTGCTCGCGCCGCCAATGCACGATGTCGTTCAGCACCCGCTCGGACTCTTCTCGGTCGCCCTGCGCCAACTGCAGACGCGCCTCGATGACCACTTGATGATCGGCGATATCGCTACCCCGGAATCGCAGACCAAGTCGATCGGCCGTGACCCACGCGCATTGGTTGGTTCGAAGATCGAACAGGCGAGCCTCGACCAAGCACTGAGCCATGTCGCCGCCGTGTCCGCCAGCGTTCATTCGCACGGCTCCCCCGACGCTGCCCGGCACGCCGACCGCCCATTCGAAGCCCGTCAACGATGCGGCGACCAAGCGGCGCGCTAACTGCGGTAACGCCAGCGCAGCAGCGGCTGTGACCGCTGTGTGCTCGACTGAGAAATCGACGCCCATCTCAGAAAGTGTGACAGCGATTCCGGCGAAGCCGCTGTCGGCAACGAGAACGTTCGAGCCACGTCCGAGAATGAGCACGGGCAAGTCGGTTGCAGCGAGCGCATCGGCAACCGAGTGGAGATCGGCAACGTTGCGCGGCCTGACCATGATGGCCGCATTGCCACCGAGGCGATACGTGGTGAGCGGAGCGAGCGGCACATGCTGCTCGGCAAGCTCACCCAACATCGTGACCGCACGCTCGATGCGACTCGGGATGTGGTCGTCGTCGTTCTGGGAAGGCATCACACCGGCGTCTCTAGCGAGAGGCCGTACTGCAATACCTCAGACGGCAAAGAGGCGATGTCGCCACAACCCATTGAGATCGACACGTCGCCGGGGCGAAGCGTGCGCGACAAATACTCGACAAGGTCGCTGCGCCGCGGCAACCACACCACGGCGGCACGCGGATGCGCATCGAGGATCGCGTTCACGACCAACTTGCCGGTGACTCCCGGAATCGGTTCGGTACCGGAAGCGAAAATGTCAGTGATCACCACGACGTCGGCATCGACAAACGCGTCTCGATATTCGGGCCAGAGCTCGGCCATGCGGTTGTAACGGTTGGGCTGAAACACGGCAACGATTCGCTGCCAGCCGTCGCCGCTGCTGCGTGCCGCACCAAGTACTGCGGCG
Organism: Actinomycetota bacterium; assembly: GCA_026393695.1. GTDB lineage: Bacteria > Actinomycetota > Acidimicrobiia > Acidimicrobiales > Ilumatobacteraceae > WLMZ01. Next base: position 25,966 of record JAPKZR010000284.1, on the reverse strand, counting down.
ATCTCACTCGGCAGGTGCGCGTAATCGTCGACCAAGGTTGCACCGCGGTGCTGACCGCGAAGGTCGAACCGGCGAGCGACGCCGCCGAATCGCCCAAGTGCGCGAGCAGCGACCTCGAAGGACACACCGATACTCATCGCCATCGCAATGACGCCCGTAGCATTTTGAACGTTGTGCTTTCCGCGTAGCGGCAAATGCACCTCGCCGAGTGCTTGACCGAGGTACTCGACCACGAACCGAAACGAACCGTTGTCTGGCCGCAATTGCACAGCCCGATAGTGCGCCGCCTCGGTCAGCCCGTATGTGATGCCACCGCACTTGGTGGCCAAGCGGGCGCACACCTCGTCGTCGGCACACAACACCTTGGGTCCAGCAATGTGAGCGAGATACTGGTCGAACGACGCAACGATGCCGTCGAACGATCCGTAGTGGTCGAGATGATCGACTTCAACGTTGGTGAGGATCGTGCCATACAACGGCAACTCAAGATGCGTGCCGTCGCTCTCGTCGGCTTCGACCACAAACCAGTCGGCGCCAGTCCACTGTGCTCCGGTACCCATGTCGGTGACATCGCCTCCGATGACGAAACTCGGACGCAGCCCGGCTTCGGCCAACACCAACATCAACATGCTCGAGGTGGTGGTCTTGCCGTGCGTGCCGGCGACTCCGAGCGACCGAGCGCGAGCACAGATACCGGCCAACATTCCGGCACGGCGCAACACCGTGATGCCCTGCTGGCGCGCTTCGTCGAGCTCTACGTTCTTCGAGGGCACCGCTGTACTGGCAGTGACAGCATCGACCCCATGCACGTTGGAACGTTGGTGGCCCACTTGAACTGCAACACCTGCTGCACGAAGCCGGTCGAGTACGGGCTTCTCACGGATGTCGCTGCCCGACACATCGTGGCCCATCTCGGCCAGCACAATTGCGATAGCGCTCATGCCTGGCCCGCCCACGCCCACTACATGAAGGCGCTTGGGTTCGCTGAGATCGATTGGCGATGCCGGCGTCATCGTTGTTCTGCCATGAGCTCGATGACGCTGGCAAGGCGACCGCTGCGATGAATCTCGCCAGCGGCATATGCCGAAGCCGCCATCTCTTGCAGGCTGGCCTGATCGTGGAACAGCTCGTTCACGAGGGTGGCCAGCCGCAGACCCGACAACTCGGTTTCGGCAAGCACAACGGCCGCGCCGATTGATCCGAGGATGCTGGCGTTGTCTGTTTGGTGGTCCGCTGCAGCACCGGGCCACGGAATGATGATGGCCGGAACTCCGGCTGTCGAGAGTTCGGCGATGGTGCTTGCGCCGGCTCGCGTGATCATCAAATCGGCGGCCGCATAGACCTGGACCATGTGGTCTTCGTAGCCGACTACGTCGTACATAATGCCACTCTCACCCGAATGCGACGGCGCTGCGTCGGCCAAGAAACGCTCGCCGACTACGTGGCGCACTGCAAGCTCAGATCGCCGCTCAAAGATCTCGACCATTTCGGCGACGGCCCCATTGATGGCCTGTGAACCGAGTGATCCGCTGAACACGGCGACAAGAAAACGATCGTCGGGAACGCCGAGTTGTTCACGAGCTTGGTCTCGCGCTGCCATGCGATCAAGGGTGACCAGTTCGTCACGCACCGGCGCACCTGTGATGCGCGCGTGAGGCAACTTGGAGCCCTCGAATGCCACCGCGCACACGCTTGCGAAACGGGCGCTGACCCGAGTTGCCAAACCTGGACGGCGGTCGTAGCTCACCACCACAATCGGTATGCGCGCGAGACGCGCCGCAAACGTTGCAGGAAAGCTGGCATAGCCACCCACCGATACAACAACGGCAGGGCGGAGTTGTTTGAGAAGCGCCCGCGCTGCCAACGTCGCTCGAATCAGCTTGAACGGAAATGCAATGTTGCTCACAGCAAGGCGTCGCTGCAGCCCCACAACGTCGAGAAAATGATGCGGGTACGGCGAGTCCTTGAGGAGCCTCGTTTCGATGCCGCGACGCGCACCGATATAAACGATCTCATCGGCTCGATGGCCGCCCGCGACGAGGCTGTCGGCAATGGCCAACGCCGGGAGCACATGTCCCGCCGTGCCACCGCCAGTAATCACAGCAAACGCTGTCGAGTTCATCTGGCCATTACCGCGTGTGACGGGATACGTTGAGCAAGAGTCCGGCCCCGACCATGCACGACAGCAACGAGCTGCCGCCCGCAGAAACGAACGGCAGTGTGAGGCCGGTTACCGGCATCGCGCCGCTGACGCCGCCAACGTTGATCACGGCCTGAATCGCAAACCAGGCAACGACCCCGCCAGCAAGCAGCGCTCCAAATCGATCTTGCGCGTTGATTGCCACCTGAACGCCGAAGTAGGTCAACAGTAAGAAACCGCCAATCACAGCAACGACTCCAACAAGTCCGATCTCTTCACCGATCACCGCGAAGATGAAGTCGCTGTGAGCCAACGGAAGATAACCCCACTTTGATGGACCGCTGCCGACTCCGGTACCACTTACACCACCGGTGGCCATGCCGATCATTGCTTGATACACCTGATAGCTCAAGTGATCCTTATGGGCAGTGATGTCGAGAAACGCGGTGAAACGGTTGAAGCGACGGGTACTACTGAACGCCATCAAGCCGATCACTGCCGATGCGCTAACGCCACAAACGGCCATGGGCACAACCGGGCTTCCAGCGATAAACACCACGGCGAACACCATGGCTGCCAAGACGATGGCCGACCCGAGGTCGCCCTGCAATGCGCACAACACAACTCCAGACCCACCAGCCAGGGCTAGTGGCTTGACCGTCGTCCAAAACTTCGACATGTCGTTGCGGCCGCGAGCAAGCACATGCGCTCCGTAAACCAGCACGCCCACTTTGAGAAACTCCGACGGCTGAAATCCGATCGGTCCGATAAAGACCCACGCACGCGATTCGTTCACTGATCTGCCGAGACCGGGAACGAACGGCAAGAACATCAGCGCCAAGGTCACCGCCAGCAAGGCGCCGGTAAAACGACGCCACTTGTAGTACGGCACCTTCGCCGCGACGATCATCGCAATGCCGCCGACCACCGCCCAAAGTAGCTGTCGATTGAACAAACGCCACGGCGAGTTACCGCGATGGAACGACGTGATGGCAGAGGCCGAAAAAACCATGACCAAGCCAAGCAAGGTGAGGCCAATAACGACGAAGGCAATCACATAGAACGACGTAGAAGGCGGCCCCATTGGCTTGCGATTCGAACGTCGGTCGGGACGCTGCCGCTGAGCAGACATCCGCTCGAGGGCCTGGCGGCGACGATCGCCCACCACGGTCGATGAAGCGCTCATTGGGTCACCCGCCCCTCGCCCAGATACGCATGCACGCACTCACGATAGTCATCACCGCGTGCCGGGTACCCGCCATCGGGATACCAGTCGAAACTGGCGCAGCCTGGAGAGAGCACAACGGCATCGCCGCTACGTGCCATTGAGCCAGCGATCTCGACGGCCTCACGCATCGATGTCGCACGTTGAATGGGGCACATTCCGGCGAACGCGTTGGCGATGATGTCGCTTGATTCGCCAATGGCGACAACGCCGCGCATACGTTGCGGCTCACTTGCCAGCGAGGCCAGATCGAGACCCTTATTGCGACCACCGGCGATGAGCACCACGCGATTGAACGCGCGAATTGCAGTGAGCGCGGCGTGAGGTGTAGTGGCTTTTGAGTCGTTATACCAGTGCACTCCGCCGCCCTGACCAACAGGCTCAATGCGGTGCGGAGGTCCCACGAACGAGCGCAGCGCTGCCGCTATCGCTGCCGTACCGGCAAGCCCGCTTTGCTCAACCAGAGCAGCCGCCGCGAGAGCATTGGTGATGTCATGGGGCAACGATCGACGCATCTCGTCGACCGAGCACAACGTGCCCCGGGGACCAACCAGCGCCCCGCCGACAACGGGCAGACGTTCGCAGCGATAGTCGGCACCACTGAGGCCGAAGCTCAAGCCACGTCCGCGAACTCCCTCAAGATGACGCATCACTGTGGGATCGCTGGCGAAACCAATCGCCACGTCGTCGGGACGTTGATGCATCCAAATGCGCGCCTTCGCGGCTTCGTAGCTCGCAAGGTCGACGTGCCAATTGAGATGATCAGGCGCAAGATTGAGCCACGCTGCGGCTTCGGCGCGAAACATCGTGGTCCAACTCAACCGAAAGCTGGTGCACTCAACCACGAAGGCGTCGAGAGACGCATCGTCGATGGCCTCAATGAGCGGAATGTCGGTGTTGCCCACTGCCGCAGCATTGAGGCCGGCGGCGATGAGCATGTCGGTGGCGAGCAGCGTTGTGGTGGTCTTGCCATCGGTGCCGGTGACCGCCAACATCGGGCGCGGACCGCCACTGCGTTGTTGTTCCCATTCGTAGGCAAGGTCGATCTCTGTCCGCAACGGCTTCCCCAATGCCAACGCGGCAAGGACCACCGGGTGCGTTTCGGGAACACCAGGGGCCGGAGCGACGAAGTCGCAGCTGGCTACTAAGCGCTGAATTGCGGCCGTGTCAGGCGACGCAACGAGCTCGATGCCGAACTCGTGAGCAACCGCCACCTTGGTGTCGTTGACCGAGTCATCGGCCGCAACAACGATGTAGCCACGTTGGACGAGAGCCCGAATGGTTGCCGTGCCGGCGATTGCAACGCCGTACACCAGCACACGAGGCATCAGCCTTGTACCTGCTTGGTGAAGTCGGCAATGAACAACGCCAGCGCGCTTGCGACGCAGATGCCCGAGATCAGCCAGAACCGAATGATCACGGTGGTCTCAGGCCAACCAACAAGTTCGAAGTGATGATGAATGGGCGACATTTTGAACAGACGCTTCTTGCGGCCACTGGCCTTGAAGACAATCATCTGGATGCCGACCGAACCGGCTTCCATCACGTTGATACCGCAGATCAAAATCAACAACAGGTGCGTATTGAGCGTGAGCGCGAGCAACGACAAAGCAGTTCCGAGAGCGAGGGCGCCGACGTCACCCATGAAGATTCGCGCGGGAGCGGCGTTGAACCACAGAAAGCCTGCGCAGGCGCCAGCGAAGGCTGCGGCCAGCACGGCCAAGTCGAGCGGATTCACCACATCGGTGTAGATGCCGCGATAGCGCAATGCCACATAACCAATAATGGTGAACGCCAAAAAGCCCATCATCGCGGAGCCGGCGGCCAGGCCATCGAGTCCGTCGGTGACGTTGACGGCGTTGCTGGTGGCCCAAATCATTGTGGCCGCCCAAAGCACCCAGACGTACCAAGGCATATGCCAGCCGGGTAGGTCTGACCGAGTAAACGACAATGCGGTGCTGATGTTGGTGGCGCTGACCATCCACCATGCGAGCAACAGGCTCAGCGTGAAGGTGATGTAGCTCTTTTTCTTCCAGAACACGCCACGGTTGTGGGCGCGCTTCACCTTGAGATAGTCGTCGAGGAACCCCATGCCCGCCATCACGAGAATGGCAATCCAAGCAATCTCGGCCTGACGCGAAAACGCGAGGTCGCGAACGTGGGCCACCATCCATCCAGCAAAGGCCGCGACCACAATGGCCAGACCTCCCATGGTGGGGGTGCCGGCCTTACTCATGTGGTGCTCTGGGCCAAGGTCTTCCTTACCCAAAATCGGCTGTCCTTTGCCGCGGGTCTGAAAAAATCGAATGACGATGCGCGTCCCGAACATCGAAACGAACATCGCGGTAGCACCCGCAAAAATTATGGCAATCACGACATGTTCTCCAGCAGGGTTCGAGCAGCAGTTCGGTCGTCGAAGAACGAAACGGTGGCGTGAACTGTTTGTGTGGTTTCGTGACCCTTACCAGCAATGACCACGACGTCGCCCGTGCCGGCGGACCGGAGCGCTACGGCTATGGCGGTGAGACGATCTGGCTCCACCACAGCCCTCTCACGGTACTCGTCGGGCACTCCCGCGATGATGTCATTGATGATCGCCAGCGGTACCTCTGAGCGGGGGTTATCTGAAGTAACGACCACTTGATCTGCGGCGGTGGCGGCTTCATGCCCCATATGCGGACGTTTTTGCTGATCGCGATCTCCACCGCAGCCGAACACAACGATGACTCGATTGCCCGCCGCAACCCGCCGGGCGCTCGCAATTACCTCGCGAAGCGCATCGGGCGTATGCGCGTAATCGACGATCACTTCGAAGTCTTGTCCGGCATCGATACGTTCGAAACGGCCCGGCACCTGAGTGGTCGTGGCGATGGCTTCGGCGATGTCGACCAGATCGAATCCAAGTACATCCAGTGTGGTGACAGCAGCGAGGCTGTTCATCACATTGAACGTTCCACCCAGCGCCACGCGAATGCGTTGACCGCGCCATGTGTATGAATGCTCGAAGGCACCGAGTTGAAGATCAACCGCATCGCTGAGCGAGAACGGCGACGTAGGAATCGACATCGTGTCAACGAGCAGACGTCCTTGCACATCGTCGACATTGATGACGCCGTGCTCGCTGAGATCGGCATCGAACAGCCGTGCCTTCGCCGCAAAATATCGCTCGGGCGTGCCGTGGAGATCGAGATGGTCGCTGCCGAAACTGGTGAACACTGCAACACGAAACCGCGTGCCGAGCACGCGATCAAGCGCGAGCGCATGCGACGAAACTTCCATCGCGACCGTTGCGCAGCCCTGTGCTTTGAACTCGGCTAGTCGACGTTGCAGATCGGGCGCCTCGGGCGTTGTGTGCCCACCCGACAGCGTGCCAATGGTGCCTGTGAGCGAACCAAGTTGGTTCAGCGCGCACGCCAGAATGTGCGCCGTGGTCGTCTTGCCATTGGTGCCGGTGATGCCCACCACGTCGAGTTCGCGGCTCGGGTATCCGAAGAAGGAACTCGACAGATGCGCCATCGCTGGCCGAGTGCGATCAACCACGATCTGCACTGCGTCGCCAACGTTGTCGAGCTTGCGTTCAACAACCAATGCAACGGCTCCTGCCGCCACTGCCGTTGCCGCAAACTCGTGACCGTCCACGCGATCGCCGGGCAAACAAAAGAACATCGATCCGGCCGCCGCCCGTCGCGAATCAAACGCAACATCGATGATCACTGGGTCAACAACTGACTCGCCTGGAATCAGTTCGCGCACACGCACATCGGGCGTGCGAGCAAGAATTTCTGAAAGTTGATCGGACGAAGACCCGCTCATCGCCCAGCCATCATTTCGCCGGGCATCCACCGGTGTTGGTGGGGGGCTGGATGCCGAGTTGATGCATGATCGTTGGCACGACGTCTTGGAACACCGGAGCTGCTGCAGTTCCGCCGAAGCGATCCCTGCTGCCGGCTGGCGGCTCGTCGATCGAGATCAAGGTTGTGACCTGTGGGTTCTCAGCGGGGAAGAAACCAACGAACGATGAGTAGTAGGCCTTGGAGCTCGCATTGTTGCCGTACTGGCCGGCCACAGCCTTGATGCCTGTGCCGGTTTTACCAGCGATGGTGATGCCCTCGACCTGAGCCTTCTTGGCCGTACCGTCACACACCACGTGCCGCATCAGTAGGTTCATCGAGGCGGCGGTTTCGGGGGTCACCACGCGGCGACTCGCTGCGGGAGATGAAGGCTGCACTTTGCCATCGGAGCCCACGGTGCCTTGAACGAGGCGAGGAGCGACGTAGACACCTCCGTTAGCGATGGTGTTGATTGCCCCAATCAGCTGAATCGCGCTGGCGGCAACGCCATAGCCGTACGCCGGAGTGATGTTTTCAGTACCGCGCCACTTCTGCCATGGCTTCAAGATGCCCTGCGACTCGCCGGGGAAGTTCAGGTCTGACTTCTCGCCGAGACCGAACGAGCGCATGTAGCCATACTGCTTGGCTGAGCCGATCTTTGCGGACACACCAACGGTTCCCAAGTTCGACGAGTGCACGAGGATGTCGCGCACCGTCATGTCCATGGTTGGGTGTGGCTCAGCATCGGAAATCGTGAATTTGTAGGCAGTGCCCGCATCGTACGTGTGCTTGCCCTCGACGCTGAGCACCGATTCTGGTGTCACGACGCGTTCGTTGAGTCCGGCCGCAATGGTGATGACCTTGGCAACTGAGCCTGGCTCGTACGAGTCGACAGCAGCGACGTTGGCAACCGTGACCCGATACACACCAAGATCGTCACGTCGCACGCTGGCCATCGCCAAAATGTTTCCGGTGCCGGTCTGTTCAACAATGGCGGTGCCGCCTCGAGCGCCCAGCTCGCTCGCACGCTTCAACAATGCCTGCTCGAGCGAGAACTGAATCGACCGATCGATGGTCAGCACAATGTCCTTGCCAGGAACGGCAGCGACGGTGATTGTTCCCGAGCCAGGAATTGAGTGGCCGTTCTTATCGTGCTGGCGAACCAATTCGCCATCGACGCCCGTGAGCAAGCTGTCGTATTGCTGCTCGAGTCCTGCGGTGCCCTTGCCGTCGGTATCGGTGCGACCAATGACGCTTCGTGCAAGATCGCCGCCAGGAATGACCCGGCTACTTTCGCGGTACGAATCAACACCAGCAAGCTTCAGCGCCGTAACAGCCGCTGCCTTATGGTCATCGATCTGACGAGCCACATACACAAAGCTCTTGTCCTTGTTCGCCATCGCGACGGCGAGCGACTGCTGCCGTTCTGGCGGCAAGCTGAGCATCGTTGCCAGCACGGCTGCGGTGCCTGCTGGATCACCAACAAGCTTGGGGTTCACGAAGATCGTGGTGGCCGGAACGGACAGGGCGAGCTCGTCGCCGTTGCGATCGAAGATCACTCCCCGACTCGCATGCAATACGGCGTCTTGGGTTCGCTGCGACGCACCTGCACGCGTGTAGATGTCGGCATCGACGGTCTGCAAACGTGCGACATGCACCAGCACGTAGCCAAACACCAGCACAGCGACGACCAACACGATGATCAAACGCCGGTGGGTGCTCCCAGCCGTGAAGTAGCCGTGCGACTCGGCGCGCTGACGAATCGTGCGCTTCTGCAGCGGACGAACATTGCGGCTCGTCCCAGCCTTGGTGGCAGGGCGTCGCGTCGAATGGGTCGTTGCCGCGCTGCGGGTGCGGGCCTGCGGCTGCGACGTTGAGTGTCGATCACGCGTTGTCGATGTGCGCGACGACGGGGTTGCGTGTACCGGGCGGGGCGCCACTCCCGTAGACGCGCGGCCCTTGACCGGGCCGTGCGAGCGCGTGCCTCGAGCCGCAGTTGATGCGGGCGTGCGCGTGCGAGCAGATGTCTTGGTACGTTCGTCGATCATGGAGCGTCTCCGGCGACAGCCTTCACTTGCCCGAACTGCTCGAGCGACGAAACGCTGTTCTCGGCAGGGTTATTGGCCAACCACCCCGACGTTGCCATCAGATGCGCAACCGTCGCTGGAGCGATCGTCATGAACTCGCCCTTGTCGGCGGGAATCATGCCAAGGCGATCTGCCTCAACCGCTAACCGATTCGGCGAGCGCAGCTCGGCACGAGCCCTACGCAACAGGTCATAGCGCTCACGGGCAACTTTGACCGCACGATCGGTCTTGTCGAGAGCGAGCTGGTTCTGAGCAATGCGGGTCTGCAACGCAACCGTGCCGAGCAGCATCGCGAACATCAACATGCCGCCGAGCGCCATGATGCCGGCGGTGCGGCGGCGGCGGCGGCGAGGAACCACCAACAGTTCTGGGCGGGGCCTGCGTGGCGCAACAGGTGCTGGGCGACGTGCGGCATCGCGCGGCAATGGCCGGGCGAGCAATGGATCGAGTAGTGGTGTGACTGCTGCCATCAGACCGGCGCGGCGATTCGTTCGACGACCCGCAACCGCGCCGATGCGGCACGGCGATTGGTGGCCACCTCAGCAGCCGACGGGGTCTTGGGTACCCGACGCACTAAGCGAACGGTGCGCACGGCACCGCACACGCACGGCAACCCGGTAGGACATTCGCATCCGCCCGTTTCGGCTGCGCGGAAACGCTCTTTCACGATGCGGTCCTCGCCCGAGTGGTAGGACAACACGGCAATGCGCCCGCCGACTGCGGTGGCCGCAATCGCTGCGTCGATCGCCGCCGGCAAAATCTCGAGTTCATGGTTCACGGCAATACGAATTGCCTGGAACGAACGCTTTGCCGGATGGCCACCAGTGCGACGCACAGCCGCAGGGATGGCCGTCACAATGATGTCGGCGAGTTCACCGGTCGATTCGATCGGCCGGTGGGAGATGATGGCACGAGCGATCCGGGGGGCAAATCGCTCGTCGCCATACTCGAACAGGACTCTGGTGAGTTCCTGTTCGGTGTAACCGTTCACGACATCGACTGCAGACCATGGTTCCGTCAGGTCCATGCGCATATCGAGGGGGGAATCGTTACGGTAAGAAAATCCACGCTCGACACGGTCGAGCTGCGGCGATGAAACACCAAGGTCGAAAAGCGCTCCGCTGAGCGTTGCAACATTGGCGGTCTTCATGGCGTCGCGAAGGTGGTCGAATCGACAATGAACTGTCTGGACACGATCACCAAACCGGCTCAGGCGGGTGGTCGCTGCTGCCAGCGCCGTCTGATCCCGATCGATACCAAGGATGTTCAGGTGCGGATGGGCTTCGAGCAGCATCTCTGCATGCCCTCCCCCGCCCAGCGTGGCGTCGAGCACCACTCCGTTGGTCACCTCAGCAAAGACGGCAACAATCTCGGCAGCCATGACAGGCAGGTGATGAAAGCCAGCGCTCTGTGGCGCTCCTGGCTCATTCACTTGATTGTCGTTGCCGGTATTGCTGCTCTTCACGGGGGCTTCCTCGCACTTGCGCTCCGCTGATCGGCAGCCCCCCGGTGAACGATTGTCGCCGGGATTTCTCCCCGGGATGAACGAGATGTGAGCGGGTGGAGAGTGCTGCATCTTGTCAACCGGGAGACTGCCGATGAGCGGAACTCATCGGTACCTGTTGGGTGTTTGTCGTGTGTTCTTCGGGCCTTCGTTCTCGCTTTCGTCGGTCGGTGTGTGTGGTGTGATCGGTGCAGGACTCAGAGCACTGGCTCTGAGAACTCCTGCTCGCCGGCAGTCATGCTGCGTTCGTGGCGGTCGACTGAACAGATCTCGATGCGGTCGAGGCGACCCATCACGATGGCGGGGCCCTTCACGTCGAGTCGGGCGTGCTGGCGCAGACGCTCGTCGAGGTAGATGCGACCCTGCGCGTCGGGCTCGATTGCCGTGGCCCGGGCCGAGAACGCACGAAGGCGATCCATGCTGATTTCGCCTCGTGCTTGAAGTGCTTGCATTCGATCTGCCTCCTCTTCGAACTTCTCGGTCGTGAAGACCTCGATGCTGTTGTCGGTTCCCAACGTGAGGTAGCAGCTCGTGCCCAGGCGCGCTCGAAACGTGGCAGGAAGCGCCAATCGACCTTTTACGTCGAGTTGTCGTTCAAAAACGCCAAGAAACTTTTGCACGTGCCCTTCGATGACTTCCCGAATCGCTGCCTCACGTAGGTCGGGTCCCTACTTGTCCCCACTCTGCCCCACTACGCCCCAAATGTCAATACAAATTCCCCACATTCCAGAAATATTCGGTGGTCAAACCGAAAAAACTGCGCGCAGAGAGCGCGAACACGCAGGAAAGCCCTGAACAGCTTCGCGCAGAGAGCGCGAATACGCAGTGGGGAAGAGTGGAGGTGTCTCAGCGGCCTCAGCGGCTGAGTTGGCTGATCTAGCCGAGCGAGTTCAAGGCGTGCTCAAAGGCCGCTCGTACCGCTGCTGCCGGCGCCGACACGGGCGCCACCAGATCGAGCAGTTCATCGGCCCGAGGACCCGACGATCCGAACACCAACTCGTGGGTGCTCGGACGCCACTGCTGGTAGTACGCACACTGAAAGCGGGCGCCAGCACGGACTCGGCGCTGGCTAATACCCACCACCTTGCGGTCGCCCAACATCACTTCGCCGCCGCCGACGCCGGCAAAGCAGATCCGTCGGGACCATTCGGTGTGTCGTATCGGCGCCGTATGCACGCTCAATCCGGGCATACCGAGTGAGCTCAGCGCACTTCGCCACGCCTCTCCGAGCCACCACGCCGACGAGCTCACGTCGGTGCTCCATTGCCGATGACCTGCAGGGATCAACACATCGACCCACACCACATCGCCTGGCTCGAGCAGCACTGCTCCCCCGCCGCTGCGCCGTCGAACAATGTCGATACCGGCCTGAGCGCACGCTTCTGCGTCGACATCGCTGAATGGCTGGGACGACCCGAGCGCCACAGCCGAATGATCGACGTCGAACCACCACACGGTGGGCGTGATCACATCGGGCAACTCGCGCTGATGGAAGTCACCAGCACTTCCGCTGAGCCACTCGATCCGCCACACGGTTGTCAGCATGCCCTGACCTGCGTGATTTACCACACATTGGTGAGATAGGGCGTCCATGCGTCGGGCATTCGGCCCACGCTGACAACCGCCCACGCCTGCTCGCGCGGAACCCGTGGTTCGCGGGCCAGGCGCATGTCGGCCTCTTCGGGCGTGCGGTCGCGCTTATGCGCATTACATGGCCGGCATGCGGCGGCAACGTTTTCCCACTCGTTGGGTCCGCCCCGAGAACGTGGCAGCACATGGTCGATTGAGTCGGCGTGCGCACCGCAGTATTGGCAACGGTGCTCGTCTCGCGCAAAGACCGCTCGACGAGACAGCGCTGTGCGGCGATGGAACGGCACCTTGACCACGTAATGCAGGCGGATGACCAATGGGCTGCTCAAAATCAGCGACTCAGAACGCATGAAGGTTCCGTCGTGCTCGATGACCTCGGCCTTCTCGGCCAACACAAGGCACGCTGCTCTGCGTGCAGGCACAACACTCAGCGGCTCATACGTGGCATTCAACACGAGGGCGCTGCGCATGTGGATCAGACCTCAGCTATCGACGTTGTTCCACTGCCGGCACCACGACAGATAGTTGACGACATCGATGGGATCGGGACGATGCCCGGGGTCTCCGTACTGCGTGACGAGCCGGAATCGCAGATAGTCGCCGCTGGGTAGCGGCAGAAATGGCACACGCCGGTACCAGCCCGGAGCGGCCATGCGGCGCATTTGGCGAATGGCCGTAGACCACAACCGCGGGCGCGCGAGCACAGCCCACGCCACCCGCAGCCAGATCATCGGCGATCCTGCATCTACTTGGGTTCCTTCGGAAGGCCGAGCACCATCTCACCAATGATGTTTCGCTGAATCTGGCTTGAGCCGGCATAAATCGAGCCGGCGCGTGCGTTGAGGAACACGCCCGCCCATGACCCGGTTGAGTTCGGGGCGCCACCATCGTCGGTTTGGAAGGCGCTTGATGGCGGACGACCGGTTGGCGACAGACCCTCGAGACCCATGATGTCCATCGAGAGTTCGGTGACGACCTTGTGATACTCGCTCCAGTAGAGCTTGAAGATCGCACCGTCAGGGCCGGGATGATGTCCCTGCATGAACTTGGTGAGGGTTCGCATACCGAGGAAGCGCATCATCTGCACCTTCGAGTAGCACCACGCCAAGCGCTGACGGATCACCGGGTCGTTGGAGACGCCGCGGTCTTTGGCCATGATCATCAAACGATCGAGTTCGCCTTGGAAACGAATGGGCAGCGTTGCGGCAGCCTCACCACGCTCGTAGCCGAGCAGGGTCATTGCTACGGCCCAACCGTTGTTGACGCCACCGATCACGTTGTCCTTGGGACACGTGGCATCGGTATAGAACACCTCGTTAAATTCGCTCTCACCCGAGATCATCCGGATCGGACGAACCTCGACGCCGGGCTGGCGCATGTCGACGAGCAAGAACGAAATGCCCTTATGCCGAGGAAGATCTGGATCGGTGCGAGCAAGCGTGAAGATGTGATCAGCCAGATGGCCGGCCGATGTCCAAATCTTTTGACCGTTGAGGACCCACTGGTCACCGTCGAGTTCGCCGCGCAGACCAATGTTCGACAGGTCGGAGCCAGCATTGGGCTCGCTGTAGCCCTGACACCACACGTCGGCGTTCGACAAGATGCGCGGCAGGTAGTACGCCTTTTGCTCCTCGGAGCCCCACTGCAGCAACGTGTTGCCCAACATCTGAATACCGAACACGTCGTTGTATCCGCCGGTAGGCACGCCGGCGCGAGCGAACTCTTCGGCCGTGATGACCTGCTCGAGCGCCGACAATCCGCCGCCGCCGTATTCGGCAGGCCAGCCTGGCGCCAAGTAGCGATCCTCGTGCAACACAACACGCCAATGCGCCACGAACTCATGAAGTTCGTCGCCTTCGAGTTTGCCGATACCACCCCAATTGCTGGGTAGCTCGCGGGCAAGGAACGCTTGCACCTTGCTGCGGTAGGCCTCGGCTTCAGGGGTATACGTGGGCTGCATACGGCGAGGCTAGCTTGCTCAGCGCGCAGACAAACCGGTGGAGCTCACGAGATTTTCGAGCAGCGGATCAGCTGAGTCCGAGCAAGCCGCGACGCGCAAGCGCTGCGGCACCAACAAGCGGCGCAAGTTCACCAAGAGCGGCCTTGCGCACCTCAAGGTGATCGGTGAACGACAACTTGGCTCGGGCCGCGATCTCGGCTTGAGCAGCGGCAAAAAACGGTTCGCCGAATCCAAGCGCCACCGAGCCACCAATGACGGCAACATTGAAGTCGACCACCGCAGCCAACGACGCCAACGCCCGACCGACCAACGAGCCGGTGCGTTCAATGATGGCCTGCGGCGCGCGATGCGGCGGCCGACCCGTTTCGGCTTCGATAGCTGGGCCACAGGCATAGGCCTCGAGACACCCGACACCACCGCACGCGCACGCACGGCCTTCGGGTTCGACAACCATGTGTCCGATGTGTCCGGCATTGCCGAGGCGACCGCCAAGCAGGCGGCCGTTACTGATGATGCCTCCGCCCACGCCCGTTCCGACCACGACACCCACCATGTTCATCTCGCCGCGACCCGCCCCGCACCATGCTTCGCCAAGCGTGAGCGCCTTGGCGTCGTTGTCGACAAAGGTGGGTAGGCCAGTGGCTTCGGCGAGCGCATTTTGTAGCTCGAAGTCGCGCAGCGACGGGATGTGTAGCGGTGACACAGTTCCGACCGTCGGGTCCATTGGGCCCCCGCAACCAACGCCTACTGCAACCAGCGGCACCGGCGCAGCGGCCATCACGCGTTTCACCAACCGCTCGATGGACGACCACACATCGCGAGTGGGCGTAGCAATGCGATCACGAACGATGACGCGGCCGTCGTCGCCTACAACACCTGCAGCCAACTTGGTGCCGCCGATGTCGACAGCGAGGTACATGGTGTCCACGGCGCAACCGTAGCAATCCCGCCATTGCATATTCGGTTGTATGGCCTACCCTTGTGCCCGTGACGGCTGAAGCAACAACTCCGGTACCCACGTTCGCGGCGCTGTTCGAGGCCATCAGCGACAACATTGCGCAAGTGGTCCACGGCAAACGCAACGAGATTGAGCTCGCTGTCATCTGCTTGCTGGCCGAAGGGCACTTGCTCATTGAAGACGTGCCCGGCGTCGGCAAAACCAGTCTCGCCAAGGCTTTGGCAGCTTCCATCGAATGCACCTGGAAGCGCGTGCAGTTCACCCCCGACCTGTTGCCCACCGACCTTGTGGGCGTGAGTATCTGGCAACGCTCTACCGAGACCTTCGACTTCAGGCCGGGCCCGTTGTTCGCCAACATCGTGTTGGCCGACGAAATCAACCGAGCATCACCCAAGACCCAATCCGCGCTGCTCGAAGCAATGGAAGAGCGTCAGATCTCGGTCGAAGGCCGGAGCCATCCCCTCAGCCCGCCGTTCATGGTGATCGCTACACAGAACCCCATCGAGCAAGAGGGCACCTATCGGTTACCCGAAAGCCAGCTCGATCGCTTCCTGCTGCGCCTGTCGCTCGGATACCCATCGCGTGAGGCCGAGCTCTCAATTCTCGATGTGCAAGGTTCGGGCACCACTCCAGCAAACCTCGGCGCAGTGGTCACCGTGGCCGAGGTGCTCGCGATGATCGATGCCGTTCGAGGCGTACACCTCGCCGGTCCGCTCAAGGCCTACCTCGTCGACCTCGCCGAGTTCAGCCGCCGCCATCCAGGCATTGCGCTTGGCATGTCGCCACGAGCCACATTGCAGCTCGCCCGTGCGGTGCGCGCAACCGCTGCCGCTCGCGGCCGCAGCTATGCGACCCCCGACGACGTGAAGTCGGTGGCTCACGCAGTGCTGTGTCACCGCCTTGTGCTGCGACCCGAGGCCATGTCGAGAGGTCTCACCGCTCAACAGGCAGTTACCGAGGTACTCGCCGCCGTGCCAATTCCATCCGGTAACTAACGTGCTCACCCGGCAGGGTTGGGCAGCGCTTGGTCTCGCTGCGGTCTCCGCTGCGATTGGTCGCGTGTTTGGCGTGCTCGAACTCATCGTCCTCGGTTCAGGCGTCCTCGCGCTCGTTGCGGCGAGTCTTGTGTGGACCAACTACCACGCCATCGCGCTCAGTGTTTCTCGTCGAGTTGTGCCCGAATTTTTGCAGGCAGGCGATTCGGCGCGGGTCGAGTTCACCATCACCAATGAATCTCGCTCAGGCACCGCGCCGCTCACGCTGTGGGAGCCAGTTGATGGCCTCGGCGGAGCCACGCTGAAACTTGCCCCGCTACACGGACACGAAACCGCTACCACCACGTACCGCTTACCCGCGCTCCATCGTGGCACGCTCACATTTGGCCCCCTTACTGCGCAGCGACGTGACCCCTTTGGCATTGCCGGCCGGCGACGCCTGGTTGGCAGCACCCATGAGATCGTGGTGTTTCCAGCGCATCACCACCTCCATCTGCCAACTGCAATGGGCGGATCCGGACCACTCGGCAATCAGCTTCGATCACGATCGCTTGGCCGCTCCGGCAACGAGTTTCATTCGCTGCGCGACTACGCCGACGGCGACGACCTTCGCCAGATCCACTGGCGCGCCTCTGCTCGCAGCGAAACCTTGAAGGTGCGCGAAGTCGAACCCGAAGGCCTTCGCCACTGCACCATCGAACTCGACAACTCCTCGAGCGAGTACTCCCCCGAGGGCTTCGAGCGCGCCGTGTCAGCCGCCGCCAGTGCGGTCGCTGCAGCAAGTTCGGCTGGCCTGCGGTTGCGTTTGGTTATCGGCACCGAGACCGACCTGCGCAACACCAACCTCACCTCGGCAATGACTGCGCTGGCGAACTGTTCCACCACCGACAAGATTCATACCCAACGCCTACCAGCGCCACGCGCCGAAGGCCTCGGCCTCACGTTTGTCGTTACTGGCAGCCCCCAGTCAGTAGCAGTGTCAGCACTTCGGCCAAACCTCATGCAAACCGACGTACTCATCGTGGTTGCCTGCTCGTCGACGGCCACCACACAACGCGACTTCATGGTCGATGCCACAACAGCAGACAGCTTTGTTGGCTCATGGGCATCGCTCACAGGCAGCTACGCCGAACGCCGGCCGACGCCGCCCCAGCGAGCGGAGGCGGATCGACGATGAGCATGTCATCTGCTGCAATGCACCGCGCTTCCGACTCGGATGAGCCTCGCGACTCTGGCGAGTCTGGCGACTTCAGCCACGACACCACCGAGACCACAGCGGTTCAGTCGATACCCGCCAGCGCTCTGCTGCTTGCGCTCAGTGCGCTGACCGCCGTTGGGTTTACGAGAATTTTCGCCGACACAAAGTTCCTCGGTTCAATGCTGTTCATCGTTGTCAGCCTGCACGCCTTTTGCCTCGCGCTCAGGCTGTTCAAGGTGCGCGGCTACATCGCAATTCCCGCGGCCTTCGCTGTGATGTTCACCCTGTTGGCGTGGAAGTACTACCCCGACACGATGTCAGGGCCCTTCCCCACACCCGAGTCGTGGCAGGCGTTTCTGGCCGACCTACAACTCGCCCGCGGCCAGTTCCCGAGCTCGGTGGCCCCAGTAGCTGCGGTTGGCGGATTCATCGTGCTTGCTACGGCCAGCACCGCAGCCGCCGCCATTCTCTCCGACGCCTTCGCGTTTCGTGCCTACGGCCGAGTCGAGACAACAGTCCCGAACGCCGTGCTCTTCGTCTTTGCATCAGCGCTGGGCGCCGACCGCCATCGAGTAGCCATCACCACTGCATGGTTGGCCTGCGCGCTCGCCGTCATCGTCGCCATGCGCGTCACCCACGCGCAGGTCGAGCACGTCTGGATCGGCAACCGATCTCGGGTTCTCGCACGCTCATTGCCCGTGGCCGCGGTGCTCGCCGGTTGCGCCGCAGCCGGTGCGGCCATCGTGGGGCCGCGCCTACCCGGCGCCGGAGAAACAGCGTTGTTCAAGCCGAGCAAGAAGAACGATGTCACGCAAGTGCTCAGCCCACTCGTCGACATTCGCAGTCGCCTCGTCACATTGTCAGACACCGAACTCTTCACGGTCGCCGCAGCCGAACCCAACTACTGGCGGGCCACAGCGCTCACCGAGTTCGATGGCAGCACGTGGAAACTCCCCGACGGCAATTTGGCGCCGGTCGACGGCTCCTTCGCCGCGCCTGCCCCTCAGTCACACAATGTGGTGCAACAGATCCACATTGCGGCGCTTGGCGGCAACCTGCTGCCTGCCGCGTATAGCGCTGTCAGCCTGCAAGACGGCAAGGCCTACTGGGTCGACACGACCGGAACGCTTGTGGTGCCTGGCATTGGGCTGCAGCAAGGGTCCAACTACACCGTTGTTTCGAGCATCACTGACGTCGCCGCTTCGCGTCTTGGTAGCGCACCAGAAACGCTGCCAGCCGACGACCCTTCAATCAGTTTGCCGAACAACTTCCCCGAGTCCGTAACACAAACAGCCTTCGAGGTCACCGCCGCCGGCGCCAGTCGTTACGAGAAAGCACTGGCCCTGCAGAACTGGTTCCGCAGCCAGTTCGTCTATGACCTCACCGTGCAGCGCGGCCACAGCGACGACGCCATCGAGAACTTCCTGCGAGTGCGTCGCGGATTTTGCGAGCAGTTCTCGGGAGCCTTCGCAGCTATGGCCCGCTCGGTTGGCATCCCCGCGCGAGTGGCCGTGGGGTTCACCCCGGGCGACGCCGGCGCCGACGGCCGCTATCACGTGTACGGCCGCAACGCCCACGCCTGGCCCGAGGTCTGGTTTCAAGACGTTGGCTGGGTGTCATTCGAGCCAACACCGGGGCGTGGCCAACCAGGTGCCGAAGAGCGAACCGGCGTCATCCCACAGCAAGCAAATGCTGGCGATCCCAATTCGGCGACACCAATCACCACGCCCACCACCACACCCGTCACGCAGCCAGGCGGACCCACAACAACAATCGCCAACACCTCCGGCGGAACTCCGCAAACGTCGGTGCCAACGTCAACCGACTCATCGTCATCGTCATCGAATGGCCCATCGATCTGGCTTGCGCTTGTCGTGCTCCTCATCGCCGCCATCGCAACATGGGCGTTTGCACTGCCCCGAGTGCTCCGGCGAATTCGGCTCGCACGGTCACCCGCCACGTCGCAGCAAGCCATCGCGCTCAGCTGGCAACGAGCTGCTCACGCCTTGGCTCTCATCGGCGCCCAGCCTCGATCCAGCGAGACATTCATTGAGCACGCTCAACGGGTTGGCGCCAACTTCGAGATTGATGCCCACTCAGTTCAACAGCTTGCACTCGATTGCACCGCTGCGGTCTACGGCAACCGCGGGAGCGAGATCAGGGTGCAGCGCGCCGAGCAACTCAGCGCTCAAATCGTGCTGGCCGTGAAGGACCAACTCGATGCACGGCAACGACTGATCGCTGTGTTCGATCCGCGAATGGCCGAGGTGCTTCTTCCTGCGTGAACGCCGGTGAGCGATGTGTTAGCGGGGGCGAGGGCCGGCGCCGCGAGCAGCGCGACGGCGAAGTTCTTCGGGAATGCGGCTCAGTTGATCGCGTCCGCGAGCCGCGAGTTCGCGCTCGAGAAATACACCGGCGACGACCATCACGATGAAGGCCACGAACGACAGCAAGGCGCTGATTTGCAGGGCGGCAACGACCACCAACAACGAGACGACCAGGATCACCGATGACCAGATGAGGTGACGCGGTGATGCTCCGGAATGACCGCGCTGCGTCACTTTGAGGTCAAAAGAAGGGTCAGCCTTCAGTTGTTCCTCAATCTGATGCAAGATGCGCTGTTCTTCTTCGGAGAGCGGCACCGGGTTACTCCCTTACGAGCCTGCCCGCGGGATGCGGGTTCTGGCCATTGTCGCACGTTAGGCGCGATCTGGCAACGCGCTCTAGCTGCCTCTTTCTAACGCTCGTCGCGTTGATTCGAAGTATCGCCGCGAACCGGGGTGTCGTGGTCGGGACCCCACTGCTGGGCGCCCCGCCGCACGAGCCGTAGCCCGCGGGTGCTCACGGCACTCGCTGGGCCGATCGCGGCGTCCCCGAATCGTTCGCGAATCGCGTCTATTGCGGCCGAAGCCTCGATCCAATCGGCTGGCGCCGGGGCCTGCTCATCGACGAACAAATCATCGAATTGCAGTTGCTCCACGGGCGGGCCGAAGTTTGAGGAATGCACTCCAACCAGACGCACACCCGATGACGGGTCGATGCTGGCGAGCAAGGGCGCCACGGCGCCCACGATGGCCGCTGCTGTGGCGACCGGCGACGGCAACGTGGTTGATCGGGTAATCGTGGTGAATCCGGCGAAACGCACCTTGAGCGTGAGCGTGCGCGCACCAAATCCGGCGGCACGCAATCGCGACGCGACACCGTCGCTGAGACGAACCAACTCGGTGTGAAGGTCTGCGACATCGTGTAGATCTCGCGCAAACGTTTCTTCGTGGCCGATCGACTTGGTGGCGCGATTGGTCTCGACCCCGCGTTCGTCGCGCCCGCACGACAGTGCGTAGAGGTGCCGGCCACTTGCTTTGCCGAGCGCCGAAACCAATGTGGCTTCGCCCAGCGCGTTGAGGTCGCTCACCGTCTTCACGCCAAGGCGACTGAGCCGTTCGAGCGTTGCCGGGCCAACACCCCACAGCGCTTGCACGGGTAGCGGAAGCAAGAACTCAAGCTCACGTCCGACGAGCACCTCAAAGACTCCGAGGCCAGGTTCGATTCCGCTCGCCGAGGCCTTTGGCTTTGCGGCCACCGACGCCAGCTTCGCCAGAAATTTGTTGGGAGCAACGCCCACAGAACAAGTGAGATCCAGTTGGCTGGCGATGCGCTCGCGGATGTGTTTGGCGATCACCGAACCTTCGCCGAGCAGGCGCAGCGAGCCGGTCACGTCGAGGAATGCCTCGTCGAGCGACAGCGGCTCAACATACGGCGTCGCCTCATGAAAGATCTCGTTGATCTGCCGACTGACCTGTGAGTACAACTCGTGATCGCCGGGCAAGAACACCGCCGCGGGGCACAGCCGGCGCGCCACGGCGCCGGGCATCGCTGAGTGGATTCCGTACCGGCGCGCCTCGTATGACGCTGCGGCGACGACGCCGCGAGAACCGGTTCCGCCGACCACCACTGGTTTGCCACGCAACTCGGGTCGACGACGAAGCTCAACCGACACATAGAACGCGTCCATATCGACATGCAAGATGGTGCGCTGCGTCGCCCGAGATGTCACCGTGAAATCTGCTCCACACGCGCCGTCGAACGATCGGACCCGATGAGCCTGAACGAGAAATCGCCCGCGGGCCCCATGCCACCGTTGATCCACGCCATCAATGGCACCCGCACCCACATCGGCGACTCAACGAGCAGACCTTCGACCTTGTCGAGATCGACAAAGAGGGCCTGCTCGACGATGCCATCGGGGTCTTCGAGCGCAATCTCGCCTGCGGCGGCTGGGCTGAACCACGACTCAACCGACATGGTCCAACCCATATCGGGGGCTTCGACCGACACGGTGTAATGGCACTCGTGCCACTCAGCCACATGAAGTCCGGTTTCCTCGCGGACCTCGCGGGTGATACCCATGCGCACCGATTCTCCGTTGTCGATAACGCCACCCGGCGGAGTCCATTCGATGGCACCGTGCTTGCGTCGATTGGCTGCCAAGAGCAGTCGGTTGTCGACAACAATGAGGCCGCCGCCGACCCGAAATGAACGCATGCACGATTCTCGCATGGAATGCGAGCGAGGCACCGCACGGTTGGAGTCAGCCGCCCTGAATTCGTCGCTGACGACGACCGCGGCGATCATCGACCCACAATTTGAGCACCATGATCAACGCTTCTTGCACAATGTTTTGCGACATCTTCGATTGACCAGCAGTGCGATCTCTAAAGGTGATGGGGATCTCAACGATTTTGCCGCCAGAACGCACGAGGCGATGGGTCATCTCAACTTGGAAGCCGTACCCATCGGCCTTCACCGTTTCGAAGTGCATCTTGTCGACCAGTGCCGAACTGCGATAGGCGCGGAATCCCGCCGTGGCATCGTTGATCGCCAATCCCAACACACCCGACGCGTAACGGTTACCCCAACGCGACAGCCAGCGTCGCTTGCGCGGCCAATTTTCGGTGAGGCCGCCCGGCACATATCGACTGCCGACCGCCAGATCGACGCCGTGTTCTACTGCGGAGATCAGCGCGGGAATTTCAACGGGATCGTGCGAGAAGTCGGCATCGATCTGGATGCAGATCTCGGCACCGGCGTCGATGGCAGCGCGAATTCCAGCGCGGTACGCTGCACCGAGACCCGACTTGCTGGGGCGACGCAACACGGTGATGTCACCCAATTCATCGGCGAGGCCTTCGGCGATCTTGGCCGTGCCATCGGGGCTGTTGTCGTCGACCACGAGAATGCCAACACCAGGAGCGTGCAGACGGATCGATCGACAGAGCGCCTCAATATTGTCGGCCTCGTTATAGGTGGGCACGATGGCTACTGAACGCACGGCCGACAGCCTAGAGCGACTGCGGTTCCCCACGGCAAACGTCCTACAGTGAGCGGGTGCCAGATAGCGCTACCCCTCGCCCCTTGTCCGCCCTGCCGTCGCCAGCCGCGCGTGCTGCTGCATTCGCCGCGATCCTGATCGGGGGCCTCGCTGGCGGACTCATTGGGTACAGCTTGGTGCGGGTGCAATGCAGCGGACAATGTGGTGTCGGCAAAGGCCTTGGAGCGCTCATCGGGGCCTCGTCGGCAGCCATCGGTATGAGCATCGTTGCCGTGTTGGTGCTTCGCGCGGTTGGCGAGTGGCGCGACATTGAAGACCGACGCATCAACGGCGGCGGCCAGGGCTCGTGACCTCTTCGCCGCAGATTGATCACCACGATCTCGGCGAACAACTTCGCCAGTTCGCGTGCGACCTCGCCGTGCGGGCTGGCGCGCTCATCGTCGAGGGCCGACACAACGGCGTTGGCTCAGTCGACACAAAGTCCACAGCCACCGACCTCGTCACCGTGTTCGACCGGGCGTCCGAGAACCTCATCGTTGGCTCTCTTCGCGAGCACCGCCCCAACGACGGCATCGTCGGCGAAGAGGGCACCTCGCTCACTGGCGTGAGCGGCATTGATTGGCTCATCGACCCCATCGACGGCACCACAAACTTCTTCTACGGCCTGCCCGGATATGCGGTATCAATCGGCGCCCGCGACACTCACGGGTCGCTGGCCGGCGCCGTCTTTGTGCCCACAACCAACGAACTGTTCAGCGCTGCTCGCGGCCACGGCGCATGGCTCAACGGCGAACGCATCGGATGCTCCAGCACCACGTCGCTCTCGCAAGCACTCGTTGCCACCGGCTTCAGCTATCAGCCCGAACTGCGACGCAAACACATGGAGCGCCTTACCCACATCATCGGCGACGTACGCGACATCCGTCGGTTCGGCGCCGCAGCTCCAGACCTGTGCTACGTGGCCGCCGGGCGCGTCGACGCATATTTCGAAGAACACCTCGGCCCGTGGGATCTCGCCGCCGGCGAATTGATCGCACGAGAGGCGGGCTGCATCAGCGGCGATCTGAGCGGCGGTCCCGTGCGCCCAGCGCAGGTACTCGTGTCGAACCCAGCATTGTTCGAACCATTGCGGGCTCTGATCAACAAAGCCGACGCAATCTGCGCCGCCGAAAACTGACAGCACGCGACCCAGCACACGATTTCGATGTATCGCGCAGACAACCCCCGCAAGTAGGGCATCATGGCAGGCGTGGGTACACGAATCCTGACCGTCGAAGACGACGAACGCATCAGAACCGCAGTGAAGCTTGCTCTCGAAGACGAGGGCTGGACAGTCGATGAAGCAGGCAGCGGCGAAGAGGCGATTGAACTGTTCCGTCGCACCCCGCCCGACGTGGTGCTCATCGACATCATGCTGCCAGGTATCGATGGTTTCGAGCTGTGCCGACACCTGCGCAAAACCAGTGATGTTCCCATCGTGATGGTGACCGCACGCGTCGACACCCACGATGTGGTTGCCGGTCTCGAGGCCGGCGCCGACGACTATCTCACTAAGCCGTTCGCACCAAAGGAACTCTCGGCACGTATTCGTGCGTTGCTCCGCCGCATCCGCCCAATGGGCCCGGCACATGCACGCTTAGTATTTGGCGACCTTGAGATCATCGCCGACGAAGGCAAAGTGTCGCTGGCAGGCGAAGAACTACACCTCACCAAAACCGAGTTCCGCTTGCTGGTCGAATTGGCTCAGAGTCCCGGACGCGTCTTCAGCCGCGAACTGCTGCTCGACAAAGTGTGGGGCTACGACTATTTCGGCGACGGACGACTTGTCGACGTGCACATTCGTCGCTTGCGCACCAAGGTCGAGGCCGACCCAGCAAACCCTCGTCACGTGGTCACGGTTCGAGGACTGGGCTACCGACTCCAGTCGTGACCGAAACACCGCAAGCCCCGGCCCGCGACACGCTGCGGACTCGACTGGGTAACCGACTGGCCCGTATTCGACCCAAGCGCTTCGGCCTGCGCTCCCGAATCATGCTCACCTTCACCATCGGCTTCTTTGGCCTAGCGGTGTTCTTGGCCGTGATCACATACAGCTTCACGCGTAGCACCTTGGTCGATCAGCACGACCGAACCAGCGTCGAGCAGGCGTACCGCGATGCCAGCGTGGCCCTCACCGGTCTGCGCTCGTCGCCCGCCTCGGCGCAACCGGTGATCGACAGTTTGTCAAGCCTTGGCATCGCCCGACCGCTCATCAACTACCGCGATGTATGGACTGCCGGCGCCGCCCGATTTGGGCCCGAGATTCTTCCCAAGTCGCTCATCGAGCGAGTGGTTGTTACCAGCGTTCCCTCACGGATGGCGCTTACCGTCGGCGACGAACGGGTGCTCGTCATCGGCATCCCCTTGCCCGAAGTGGGCGCTGCATACTTCGAGTTCGCCAGCCTCACCGAAGTTGACTCCACGCTCAACAGCGTTGGACTGTCGCTGATGTTCGCTGGCTTCATCACCACGATGTTCGGCGTGATCCTCGGTTACGTGGCATCCCGCCGCGCCGTGCGGCCACTCGCCGATGCAGCGCAGGCAGCCAAGGCCATCGCCGGCGGACGCCTCGACACTCGCCTCGAGACCACCGACGACCACGACTTGAAACTGCTCGCCAATTCGTTCAACGACATGGCCTCCGCGTTGCAACAACGCGTCGAACGCGACGCTCGCTTTGCGAGCGATGTCAGCCACGAACTCCGCTCGCCGCTGATGACACTTGCGGCGTCCGTCGAGGTGATGCTGGCCCGCCGCGACGACATGCCTGAGCGCGCCCAATCGGCGCTTGACCTGTTGGTGGCCGATGTTTCACGGTTTCAAGGCCTCGTCGAAGACCTGCTCGAAATTTCCCGCTTCGACGCAGGCGCAATTCGCCTTCATCTCGAGGACCTCATCGTGGCCGAGTTCGTACGTCAAGCCATCGGCGTCAGCAGCATGCCCCAAACCAAAGTCTCTGTCTCTGAGCGCGCCGAGAACTTTGTGATGCACGTCGATCGACGCCGACTCGCTCGCGTGATTGCCAACCTCATCGATAACGCCCGGCTCCACGGCGGCGGCGAGCCCGAGGTCATCGTGTCTGAGGCCGAAAACGAAGGCGAGCCAATCGGC
>JAPKZR010000001.1 GCA_026393695.1 Actinomycetota bacterium | reverse complement strand
CTGTCCGAGTTCTGCAGGCAGCCCTTCAGAGCGCGCCGAAGTCATACCGTTGATGATCAGCTCTCAGTGAGCAAAGCCAGTGTTTACGCTGCGTGAGGTCAATATCCGATGTTCGCGTAACAGGGTTTGCTGGTCATACCGGGCTCTTCGGATTTCAGGGTGGGGTGAGTCGGTTGAGGAGCGACCAGTTGGGTCGTCCGGCGTAGAGCAGGGCGCGGATTCTGTAGTGCTTGAACCGTCGGAATCCGAACGCGGTGCGTTTCACGCGTTTGATCAGATTGTTGATTGCTTCAGTTGGCCCGTTCGACACGTGCGCCCGATGCCAGGCAACGATCTGGTCACGCCACCGGGTGATGGTGCGGCCGAGGCGACGGACCTCGACGGGCATGGACTCGTCGGTGAAGTCACGCCCGATCGCGGCCACCCACGCCGCAGCGAGGTCGGGGTCGGTGTGGTCGTAGATCTGGCGGACCACTTCCTTTGCGTTCCATGCGAACCACAACTCGCGATGTGGATCACCGGCAGCGAGTAAGCCCATCATCCGTTCGCGACCATCGACCGTCAACCGTTCGGAGGCCATCAGCAACCGGCGGCGAGCGCGGTAGAGCGGATCGTTCTTTCGGCCGCGGTGACCAACCGTGTAGTTCTGCACCCGTCTGCGGCACTCATCGAGCGCGGTGTTCGCCAAGCGCACCACATGGAACGGGTCAGCGACCTGCACCGCGTCAGGCAACATCGTGTCGAACACCACCCGATACGAGTTCGACAGATCCAACGTCGCCCAACGCACACCATCACGCCACACCTGCGACCGGGCGGCGAACCAGGCGCAACACCCGGCGACGTCGCGACCAGGCACGACATCGAGCAGTTGGCCGTGTTGCACATCAACGATCTGGGTCGACCACAGCTGACGCCGGTAGACGCCCTCACGCACATACAACGTCTCGTCCAACCCGACCGCTGTGGCTGTGCCGTAACGGTCCGGGTCGTCGATCAACGCTTCGCCGAACAGCACGACCGCGTCCATCACCGTGTGCCAGTCACACCCGAGATCGTCAGCGACTTCGGACACCGCCCGACCATGTTTGCCGACCTGCAGCGTCGCCCAACGGGCTGCCCTGGTGGTCATCGCGCAACGAGACGACGCGATCGTCGGGTCCTGCCCGGTCCAGGACCGCCGACACGTCGGGCACCACCAACGCTGCTTGTGCCACACCAGTCGTGTCGCACGACCGAAACACGGTAGATCCACCAACACCACCTCGCGGACCCCGTGCCGATGGGCCACGGTTCCGCACGAACACGTCGGTCGTTCGGTCACTGTCACGATCTCGATACGCAACCAGTGCGGCCAATCACCGACCCCGATCACGGTGACATCGGGCAGCCCGACAAGCAGCGCGCACATGCGCGTAGGATCAGTTTCCACAGGGGCTCCCGGATTCGACGACGTAGAACACCGTCAGATTCGCAGAGCCCCTGTACCGCGCCCGGGATCTACACCAACACCCCCATCACACCCTCAGATCCGAAGCGCCCGTAAAGTCGTCAATTGAGCCACTCGACCGAACTATGGCAGCGACTGGCAAGGTTCGCCATGTGAGGTGACTCGCATCGACGAGCAAGTCACCCTCAGCGTCTTCAGGCAGACCCGCCCCACGAAACACGTAGCTACGGCTCACGCTGTTCATATGGTTCCATTCCAGAATCGTGTACAACACCGTGCCGACGAGCGCAACCGAGGCGAG
>JAPKZR010000002.1 GCA_026393695.1 Actinomycetota bacterium | reverse complement strand
CCGAGCCACCCGTACTTCGCCCCCTAGATCTGGCGGTGGGGTCCTCCACCACGTCAGATCAAATCGCACATCGCTCGCCGGGTTAGCCAGCGCCGACGAACCAGTGTCATAGAAGTACTCGTCCCACCGAGACAGCAATCCCGCTGAGCAGCCGATCTCCAACAAATCGAGTGCGCATTGGTGGCGGCGAGCAATCAGCGCAAACGCCGAGGCCAGCACTGCGGCGCGCCCCACTTCGTTGGTCTGCACATTGCGCTGCAGCCCAGCGAGAAACTCGCGTCGATGAGTCTGGGCCACCTGCAAGAAGTCGTCGGATATGTCCTCGCTGTTCCACGCTCCGCCGCAGGATCCGTACCATCGAGCGAGAGTGGGCGCCGCTCCGGCAAGCGCCAGACGGTGCGCTGTAGCGAGGTATCGCAGCGGAACAGCGTCGTGCACAGGTGTGGCGCTGACGCCTTCAAGTAGCTCTGCCGTTACGCCACCGCTTCGGTAGTCGTCGATCAAACCAGCAAGCAGC
Source organism: Actinomycetota bacterium (assembly GCA_026393695.1). Lineage (GTDB taxonomy): Bacteria > Actinomycetota > Acidimicrobiia > Acidimicrobiales > Ilumatobacteraceae > WLMZ01. The sequence continues at coordinate 2,457 of JAPKZR010000002.1, read as the reverse complement.
GAGCCATACAGCGTCGAACCAGCGTTGGTACATGAGAGCGCCTGCGCCTCAAGCGACTCCAGCAAGGTGAAGGTCTTGGCCTTCACTGCTTGAGGGCAATATCAACGACAACCGACGGGTCCGACAACCGGCCAAACGTCGGCAAACACAAAGCATGGTGCACGAGACGCAAAGCTAGTCTCAAAATGCACTGGTGCGATGGTTGCCTTGAGGTGGCAATATAGACCCTGATATGGATCTCCTCACCGACCTCGACGCTCGTGGCCTTATCCACGACTCCACCGATCGTGCCGCTCTTGGCGCACGTCTAGCTGCTGGGCCGTTGAGCGTCTATGTGGGTTTCGACCCCACTGCCGACTCGTTGCATGTGGGCCATCTTGTCGGCCAGTTATACCTGCGCAGGTTCCAACAGGCTGGCAACAAGCCCTTCCCCCTCGCTGGCGGTGCTACTGGCATGGTCGGCGACCCCTCCGGGCGTAGTGAGGAGCGAAACCTGCTCGACATCGACACGCTGCGCTACAACGTGTCGCGCATCGAAGCCCAGCTTCAGCGTTTACTCGACTTCAGCCCGGGCAAGTACCAGGCCAAGCTCGTGAACAACGCCGATTGGACCGAACCGCTTACGCTGCTCGACTTTCTGCGCGATGTCGGCAAACACGTCACCATCAATCAAATGTTGGCCAAGGACTCGGTACGCAGCCGCCTCGAGACCGACAACGGTCTTTCGTTCACCGAGTTCACCTATTCGCTGCTGCAAGCCAACGATTTTCGACACCTCTACGAGCACGAGGGCGTCGAGCTGCAGGCTGGCGGATCTGACCAGTGGGGCAACATCGTTGCTGGCGTCGACCTGATTCGCCGTCACTTGGGTAAATCGGCCCACGCGATGACCCATCCGCTCGTGACCAAGAGCGACGGCACCAAGTTTGGCAAGTCTGTCGGGGGAGCGGTATGGCTCGACGCCGACAAGACCTCGCCCTACCAGTTCCGCCAATTTTGGATCCAGGTCGACGACGTCATGGTCGCCCGGTACCTCCATATGTTCTCGTTGCAGCCCTTAGACGACACATTGCAGGTCATCGAGCAGCACGAGACGGCTCCTGAGCGCCGGGTAGCCCAGCGCACACTCGCCGACGAGTTGACAGCGCTCGTGCACGGCGCCGAAGCGCTCGAGGCGGCCCGCGCCGCCACCGATGTGTTGTTTGGGGGAGACCCATCCTCTGCGTCCGAGGCAACACTCGCTGCGGTCGCGCGCGAAGTCCCGTCATCTGTTGTTTCCCGTGCCGCCCTCGACGATCTGGTTGCCGTTCTTGTTAGCGCCGGCCTGGCCAGCTCCAATGGCGATGCGCGCCGAACCTTGCAACAAAAGGGCTTCCGTGCCAACGGTGTGCAGTTGGCAGAAGACTCCCAGCTCACAGGCCTGAATCTGCTCCACGGACGGTACCTGTTGCTCCGCAAAGGCAAGACCAATCACCATTTGCTGGAAATTTCTTGACGAAGAGGTTGTTGTAATTCGCCCCTCGGGATAAAGTTTCATCCCGCTTCGGAAGGCCGAAAAGCCCCGAACGTGACACCAACTCCCGCAAGGGTGTGTGTCGCCAGAGCTACGGCTCCTTGAAAACGGAAGAGAAGACTGAACGATAGTGCGGGCAGCACATCGCACTTTTGCGATGGAGCTGCTTGTCAATTCCGGCCAGACCAACGTCTGGCCAAACTAATAATTAAGAAGAGCAGGACATGATGCTGGCACCAGGCTATTCCCCTGGATGCATCATGGCTCTCAAAACGAACGAAGCTCGAGCAATCGAGCAAGTTCTTGTCGGAGAGTTTGATCCTGGCTCAGGACGAACGCTGGCGGCGTGCTTAACACATGCAAGTCGAACGGGATCCAAGTAGTAGCAATACTACGGAAGATCTAGTGGCGAACGGGTGAGTAACACGTGAGGAACCTACCCCGGACTCAGGGATAACAGACGGAAACATCTGCTAATACCTGATGCCGTCGGAGCATCACATGGTGCACTGACGAAAGAATCTCGGTTCGGGAGGGCCTCGCGGCCTATCAGCTTGTTGGTGGGGTAACGGCCTACCAAGGCGTCGACGGGTAGCTGGTCTGAGAGGATGATCAGCCACACTGGGACTGAGACACGGCCCAGACTCCTACGGGAGGCAGCAGTGGGGAATCTTGCGCAATGGGCGAAAGCCTGACGCAGCAACGCCGCGTGCGGGATGAAGGCCCTAGGGTTGTAAACCGCTTTCAGTAGGAACGAAAATGACGGTACCTGCAGAAGAAGGTGCGGCCAACTACGTGCCAGCAGCCGCGGTGACACGTAGGCACCAAGCGTTGTCCGGATTTATTGGGCGTAAAGAGCTCGTAGGCGGTTTAGTAAGTCGGGTGTGAAAACTCTGGGCTTAACCCAGAGCCGCCACTCGATACTGCTGTGACTTGAGTTCGGT
>JAPKZR010000008.1 GCA_026393695.1 Actinomycetota bacterium | reverse complement strand
TCGGCGAGTCCGCGCGTGGCGGCCGAGGTCATCGATGTCGGCGGAAGTGCTGAGTCCCAGAGGGAACCGTTGTCCTGCCAGCGATCGGTGACGCCATAGGCGCACACCACACGCACACCCACTTGGGCGCACGCGTCGGCGATGACCTGAAGGCTGCCTTCAATCGCGTTGGGTCCTTCGTGGTGGTCGATAATCGCGGTGGTGCCGCTTTGTAGGGCCTCGACTGCTCCGAGCATTGCGCTCCACTTGAGCATCTCAAGATCGAGCGCCGCGTCGAGTCGCCACCACACCTGCTGCAGGATCGATAAGAAGTTGTAGGGGCGCTCAGGCGGAGCCGGCATGCCGCGCGCAAGCGACGAATACAGATGGTGGTGAGCGCACACCAGACCAGGCGTGGTGGCCGACATCAGTGGTGTTCGCCGCGCCAGATGGGTGAGCGCGGAGGTTCGAACATTGCCGCCATTGGCTGCCCATCGATAGCGGCAAACGCCATCGGGCCCCACCAAGAAGCACCGGCCGCGCCAGCGGGCAGCGAGTCGCGCGAGAACCAGCCGACGTCGGCGGTCTCAAGTGGATGCGGCTTGAGTTCGCCGCCGGTGGCCCGACAGTGGAACAGCAGCATGTACATCGCGAAGCGAGTGAAGCCCATGCGTTGGCCATCGAGCACAGCAATGATCTGCACCGGTTCGCACTCGATGCCGGTCTCTTCGAGCACTTCTTTGACGACGACTTCGGCAGGTGAATAGCCGGCGTCGGCCCAGCCGGTTGGGTACAACCAGATGAAGCTGTCGGAGCGCTGAACGAGCAGAATCTCTCCGTCGTCGTTGCCAACAATGGCGCCGATTGCGACCTTCGGTGTCACGTATCCGGGGACGCCTTCGCCGACGCTTTCCATCCATTCCTGAATGAAGTGATCTTGCTCGCGGCGTACCTCGAGGGCATCGTCGGCGGCCGCTTTGATGTCGCCTGCCACGTGCAGCACTTCTTCGAAACGCTCACGCTCGTACAGGCTCTGGGTGAAGCTCAAACCGGTGCGCGCAATGCCAGCGAGCGCTTCGCTCCAGCGAACCAAATCTCGGGTGAAGTCCTGTGGGTTTGGGTCACTCACGGGGGCGACCCTACCGCAGGGGTCATGACGCAAGTCCTATCGCAGCGACCCAAATGACGGAGTTACTCGCCTTGATCCTGAGGCGCATCTCGTTGGTGTCGACGGTTGAGAACGGTCTTGGCTTTCCACGCCCCCCAGATGAGGCCCGGTTCTTGTAGCGACTCGTCGACGTCGGCCCACGCCGCTGGGCTGAGGTCGTAGATGTCGTCAGGAAACGAACGCAATGAGAAGTCGCCGCGTTGGGGCGGCGTGACCCCAGCAGCGCGCAGCACCGAGGTCGGGTAGCGCACAGCATTGCGCAAGACACTGAGCGGATTGCTGCGCTGCGCATCAACATCTGTGGCCAACAATTCGTTCATCTCGCGCTGCACCACTGGTGCAGCAGATTGCGCCATCTGGCGCGCATCGGCCAACAACTGATCCGAATGCGGATACCCAGCTCGACGAGCCGTGTTCATCACGCAGCCCACAAGCCACTGGGCCAAGACGGCCTCGACTGCATCGGCAAGCCGTTGCGGATATTCGTTCACCCGCCCATCCTCGCACGGCGGTACCGAATCCCTCTACGGGTACGCACCTACACTTGCCGCTGATGAGCACGCGTCGATCGGCCACTTTGCTGGGGCGCGTGTCGTTTTTCCCGATCGCTGTGCTGGGTGCTGTGTTGATGGCTTGTAGCGCGGCTCCAGTTTCAACAACGCCTTCAGCTCCGCCCGACTCGTCAGTGCCCAACGATGCAAACGTAAGGGCCGACGACGGCATCTTGCGCATAGGCATTTTGTTGCCAGCGAGCGGCGAAGGAGCAGCCATCGGGCAGTCGGCACGTGCTGCGGTTCGTGTTGCCGTTGCGCAAGCCAATGCCAACGGTGGAGTCCACGATCGACCTGTCGAACTCGTGATCCGCGACGAAGGCTCCGATGCGGCGTCGGCGGCTGCGAGCTTTCAAGAGTTGGTCGACTCACAGGTTGATGTGATGGTTGGACCCGCGTCGTCGAACGTAGCGATCTCGCTGGCGTCGACCATCGCAAGCTCGGGCATTGCCGCGTGCTCGCCCAGCGCATCGACCATGGCGCTCGACAACATTCCGGCACGCAGCAGGCTGTTCCGAACGATTGCCTCAGACAGTTTGCAGGCCGAAGCAATGGCCGAAGCCATCGAGCAGACCGGCTCCAAAACAGCTGCCATTACCTTTGTCGATGATGGTTACGGTCGGCCCTTTGCGCAGGCGTTGCAGTTAGCGCTCGGTCGGCGGAGCATCAAGGTCAGCG
>JAPKZR010000293.1 GCA_026393695.1 Actinomycetota bacterium | reverse complement strand
GGTTTCCACGTTGCTGCGCATGGCGGGCGACATCGGGCCCATCAACCATCTGCACATCCGCACATTGCAGGGTTTACCCACATGGGGCGATTTCACCAGTGACGCCTGGGGCGGCGGCGCACTGTTCGATCTCGGCGTGCATCCTTTGGCGCTGGCCGTCTTGGCGGGGGCTGCGGCGGGCGCAGGTCCGGTCACCTCGGTGAGCTGCACCTTGCGTGGCGGCGCCGGCCACAACAGCGACGAGCACGCCGAAGTTGCGCTCACCTTTCGCAGCGGCCTCGTGGGTCACGTGATTTCGAGCTGGAACTACGGCCCCGATCCAATCTGGGACGTACAGCTCAGCAGCGACACCGGCGTTCTTCGCCTCGAGGTCTTCCCCGAGCCCAGCCTTGAGCACAACGGCGAACCCGTGCGCCTACCCGCCAGCACCGCGCCGCTGCCATTCATCGAGCAGTTGGGCTACATGGGCCAGCTGCGAGCGTTCGTTGCCGACCTCGGCGATGGCGCCACGCCATTTATGGATGCAGCGTTCGGCCGCATGATTCTCGACATCGTGTGCGCCGCGTATCAATCAGCAGGCCACGATGGCGCAGCCGAGCAGGTTCCGTTCGGCGGGGACCGCACCAAGACACCACTCGAGCTCTGGCACGGCAGCTGACTCGGTCACCGCACCTGGTCACCGCACCTGCGCCTTTCACCGCGCCTGCGCCTTTCATAGCGCCTGGCCCGGTTACACCGAAATTCCGACGGTCCCCGCCTGGCTCTTGTGGTCAGCTGGGGTCAGGCGGCGCGTTGGGTGGCTGGGGGTCCGGTGGTGTGGGTGGTGTGGTCGGGGTAGGTGATGGTGAGGGATCGGTTGGGGTGGATGGCGAGTTTCCAGCCGCCTTCGTGGGCGTGGTGGTGGTGTCGGGAACATAATGGGACCAGGTAGTGCAGATCGGTGGGGCCGCCGTGTCGCCACCAGTGGATGTGGTGTGGTTGGCAGTGTGAGGATTTCACTGTGCATCCTGGGATGGCGCAGGTGTCGTACATGGCGCGGAGCGCACGTCGTTGTGCCCGGTTGGCGAGGCGGATCTCGCGGCCCATGTCAACGATGACACCGTCGCTGTTCAACACGATTGGGATGATCGCCGCGTTGCAGGCCATACGCCGGTATGACTCGATGGGCAGATCGGCTGTTGTGCCGTTGTCGATCAGCGAGTGGTCGTGGAGTCCGTGGAGCAGGGTGTCGAGATCGATCACCACGCACACGTCGATTTTGCGTCCGGTGTCGGCGTTGGTGTCGGCGTTGGTGTCGGCGTTGGTGTCGCCGTCAATGTCGGAGCGGCCACCAAGGATGAGTTGGGCGAGTGCCAGGCCGCGTAAATGGTCGTGTTTGGCGTCGCCGGTGGGGCAGGTATCGGGCACAGCGGCATGAAACAGGGCTTCAACAGTGTTATCGATGCGGCCCTGCAAGTGGAGACCGGTTTCAGGATCGAACTCGCCGCGCAGATGCCACATGCCGGTATCACGATCAAACCAGTAACGCAGTCGGGTGTTGGATCGTTGACGGATCAGGCGTTCCTCACCGCTACGGGCATCGAGGCGGGCCACTTCACGTCGTAACACTTTCGCGAATTCTTCAGGTGTGCACCGTTCGGCGATAGCGACCAAACGGTCGGCGTCGGCTGCTAGGGCCTCCTGATGTTCGGGTTTCAACCCGCTCAAGGCGTTGGCGAGCACATCGACATGGGCGCCGGACACCCCACCAGCTTCTAAGGATGTTTCGAGTTCGGGGACACTGTCCAACACATCGACTCTGGCCACAGCCCGATCCGCGTCACGCCGCCCTGAACGCGACGCCGCGGCAACATCGGCTTGTGGGGACACCTCTGGGGACGTGTCGGCGATGTGTTTGAGTCGGCGTGTCAGCACCACGTGGCGGGCATCAGCCCAGGACCGCACTTTGGCCAGCGATTTCAACGCTGCGTTCACCTCGGTGCGAGACAACCCTGTTGGATCGAGCGCGTCCAACGACACGACCAGCTCTGCAATCAACATCCCTCCACCCCCAACCGTTCAATAATCAGACAGTTTCGTGGACGGAACAAGCCGTCGATTGTGTCCGGACAGAACCGGACAGCCACAGCCTACCGAACATACGTTCGATCGCAACCCGGGGTGCCAGAAACCTGGAAATCTTTCACACCGGCGAACACCAACATCATGACAAAGGGGTGTCTCGACCCATATAGACACAGAGGGGAGGGAGGCCCGCAATGGTCCGCTGCGGTCTGCTACGGGCTGCGAAGGTCTCGTGCCGTTCAGCCCTTGACGACTGCTCCGCCATACTTCGCCGAAGCGAAGATCTCGCGAACCATTGGTTCGAAATGCTCCAGCGGATACGTCTCGCCGTTGGGATCGAACGCAATCTGATCCCACTCGTCGGTGAACTGCGCAGTGAGTTCATACGCCGGATGACCAACGTAGGCATCGCGCTTGTTCGGGTCGACACCGAAGTGGTGGTAATAGTGACGACCCTGAAAGTCTTGGTGCACCTGCAGCATCCACGAAACATCGGGCCGCACATACGGGCGCAGCATCTCGGCAGCAATGGCGCCATGGTTCGGCACGCTCACGGCCTTACCCACGTCGTGACACAACGAAGCCACAATGACCTCGGTGTCGGCTCCAGCCTTTTCGGCCAGAGTTGCGGTCTGCAGACAGTGAGTGAGTTGGTCGGTAGCAAAGCCGTCGGTGACCGTGGCAAGCGATCGCAGCATTGCCAGAATCGAGTCGGCAACCCGACCCTGATTCGCAGCAGTCTGGCGCCCGATCTCGGCCCATTCCTCGGCGGTGCTTTCGTCCATGCGGGTGAAGGTTGCATTCGACATGGCCGTATTCTTCCACGCCGACCCATGCGGTGTCTGCACTCGGCTCAACACGAAGTGCGCAGCGGTCTACGCTGACACCCATGTCGATTGCCTCCGCGAAATACGTCTCATTGGTCACCCTGCGCAAGTCGGGCGAAGCGGTTCCCTCGCCCGT
>JAPKZR010000279.1 GCA_026393695.1 Actinomycetota bacterium | reverse complement strand
CCAGTGACCCTCACCGTGGGGCGCGTCCTCAAGACCCAACCCGTGATCGTGCCCATCCTTCGAGCCGGATTGGGCTTTTTGACTGCAGCTCAGAACTTGATGCCGGGTGCCGACATCGGCTTCGTGGGTATCTCACGCGACGAAGAAACCTTTGAGCCCAAGCCCTATGTGAACAAGCTCCCCGAGTCGCTCACGGGGCGCACCTGCATCGTCATCGACCCCATGCTCGCCACCGGCGGCTCATTGGCGCTTGCGTGCTCACTGCTCACCGATCGCGGAGCGAACACGCCAATCATCGTCGTGTGCGCTCTTGCCGCGCCCGAAGGCATCGCCGCGCTCGAAGCCGCCGGCATCAATGCCGATATCTTCACTGCTTCGCTCGATGAGCGTCTCAACGAGAACGCCTACATCGTGCCGGGCCTTGGCGACGCTGGCGATCGCCAGTTTGGTGCCGCCTAGCTCTACCGAGCGGCTCAGCGTTGACCAACACTGATGTTGGTCAGAGCAACTCAGCGAGCGCTGCCAGATACAGATCTGGGTCGGCGCCGATGGCCTCGCCGTAGAGCTTCACTTTTGGTTCGGTGCCGCTTGGGCGCACCTGCAACCGAATGTCGTTCAACCAAATTCGCAATAGGCCGGCTTCGTTGAACCATTCGACATTGGTGACTGCGAGACCCGCCACTTCGGTTGGGGGCCGATCGCGTAACGCGGCCACATTGCGGGTGGCCTGAATCGGGTCGATGCGCAGCGAACGCTCGGCGGTGACATGGCGACCGAACTGATCGGCCAACGCATCGAGACGTTGTTGCAACGTGACACCTTCGTGGGCCGCCAATGCGGCAACCTCGGCCATCATCACCGCCGCAGTAATGCCGTCTTTATCCATTGGTCGCTGACACACCAAGTAGCCAAGCGCTTGCTCGTAGCCGAACACGAAACGCAGTTCGGGATGATCAAGCACCGTGCGGCCGATCCACTTGAAGCCGGTGTACGTCTCACGGAATTGCACGCCCGCCGCTGCCGCCATACGGCCGAGTAGCGACGACGACACCAAGGTGGTGACCACAAGCCGGTCATCGCCCGATGTGTGGCGCAGGATGTGATCGCCGAGCAGCCAACCCAGTTCGTCGCCAGTAAGGCGACGCCAACCACCGTCGGGGGCGGGGATCGCCGCGCCGAGTCGATCAGCATCGGGGTCGTTCGCGAGCGCCAGCGATGCATGAGATTCACGAGCCTGCTCAAGGAGTAGGTCCATCGCCCCGTGCTCTTCGGGGTTCGGAAATGCAACGGTCGGAAAGGCTGGATCGGGCTGTTGCTGCGCGGCGACCACGAACGGCCGAGGCAATCTCGCTTGCTCGAACGCTCGCAGCAGGGTGGCTCCCCCAACGCCGTGCATCGCGGTGTACGCGACACCAACACCATCGACGTCGGGACGGAACCGAAGGCTCGGTATCGCTGCGAGATAGCGGGCTTCTGCCGAGCCATCGAGGCGCTCGATCAGCGGATGGTCGAGAGCCGCCAACTCGACCGTGCACGGATCGAACAGATCGATGCACGCGGCGATGGCTGCGTCATGAGGCGACACGATCTGCGCGCCGTCGCCAAGGTAGACCTTGTATCCGTTGTCGACTGCCGGGTTGTGGCTTGCGGTGACGACCACACCGGCAATTGCGTTGTGCTCGGTGATGTTCCATGCGAGCACCGGAGTTGGCAATGGCGTTGGCAACAGCAATGCGCGAACGCCTGCGGCTGCAACGACGCGTGCCGTGTCGAGCGCGAAGTTGTCGCTCTTGCGCCGTGCATCGAATCCGATGATGATGCCTCGCTCAGCTGCATCGGGCCACGTGTCGACCACATAGCGGGCTAACCCAGCAGCAGCCTGGCGCACCACAAGACGGTTCATACGAAGTGGGCCAGCGCCAACCGGACCACGCAACCCAGCCGTACCAAACTGCAGCCGATCGGCGAACCGAGCGACCAGCGTGTCGATGGGTCCGGCAATGAGCTCGGTGAGCTCGGCACGAACGTCTTCGTCTGGTTCGGCGTCGCGCCAGGCGACTGCCCGGCCAAGGACCTGTTCGTCAACCATTACAGAAGATTACGCAGCTCGACCAATGGTCTTGGACCGACGTGAGAAATCACTTCGGCGGCTGCAATTGAGCCAAGCCGCCCGCACTCGACAAGGGGAAGTCCCTTGGTGAGGCCGTAGAGAAATCCCGAAGCAAACAGGTCGCCAGCACCGGTGGTATCGAGCACCTGATCAACCGGCTCAGCATCGATGACGAGAATTTCTTCGCGTGTGATGATGACTGATCCCACAGCACCGCGCGTGATTGCCGCCATTGCGCAATCGGCGCGCACCGCTGCGACGGCGTCGTCGAATGACGAGACCTCGTAGAGCGACAGGAGTTCGTCTTCGTTGCCGAACAAGATGTCGACCTCGTCGCTCACAAGCGCACGAAAGTCGTCGCGATGGCGATCGACACAGAACGAATCGCTCAGCGTGAGCGACACCATGCGTCCGTGTTCGTGCGCTGTCTGCGAGGCGTGACGAAAGGCTGCCTTGGCCTCAGGGCGGTCGAACAGATAGCCCTCCATGTAGAGCACCGCGCCAGCGGCAACCGTGTCGAGATCGATGTCCGGCGGACACAGCAGCGACGACACGCCAAGGTGAGTGTTCATGGTTCGCTGCGCATCGGGAGTGACCACGATGATGCAGCTTCCGGTAGGCATGTCGCCCGCGGGGGCGCCAGGCCGAAAGGCGACGCCAACAGCGCGAAGGTCGTGGCCGAAAACCTGACCAAGGTCGTCATTGCTGACCTTGCCGATGTACGCGGCTCGACCACCAAACGAGGCGACACCACACATGGTGTTGGCAGCAGAGCCACCACTCATCTCGACAGCGGAACCAAGGGCCTTATAGAGCGAGGCGGCCCGGTCGCTTTCGATCAAGGTCATCGATCCCTTCACAAGTGACTCGAGCCCGATGAACGAATCGTCGGCATGGGCAATGACGTCGACGAGAGCGTTGCCAATGCCAACTACGTCGTAGAGGGCGGGAACTCGATCTGGGCTAGACACGACCTCTGACGCTAGCGGCTGCGAGCACCCCATAGCCGCTACAAGTAACCTCGCTGCCGTGACCCTTGATCCATATCGCCTTCCGCTCACCGTTTTGCCGCGCCACTACGCCGTCACACTCGAGCCAGAGCTCGATCAAGCGTCATTTGCTGGCACCGTCCGCATCGACATCGAAGTCACCGAGGGCGTCGAACGAATTGTGTTGAACGCCATCGAACTCGAGGTGTTCCGCGTTCAGGTCAATTCGCGGCCGGTCGATTTCTCGCTCGACGAAGACACCCAGCGCCTCACCATCGCCGCTCATCTCGCACCCGGCAACGCAACCATCGATGTTGAGTTCACTGGCATCCTCAACGACAAGCTTCGCGGCTTTTATCGCAGCACCTACACCGACGACAACGGCGCGCAACAGGTCATCGCTTGCTCGCAAATGCAGTCCACCGATTGCCGACGCGTCTTTCCGTGCTTCGACGAACCCGAGTTCAAGGCCACCTTCGGCATCACATTGGTAGTCGATCCAACGATGATGGCCATCTCAAACGGCCCTGAGATTTCACGGGTAACTACAGCAAACGGTCGCTCGGCCGTCACGTTCGACAACACCATCCCGATGAGCACCTACTTGGTCGCCGTCATCGTTGGCCAACTTGAGGCCACCGAAGCGGTCGATGTGGCCGGCACGCCGCTGCGGGTTGTTCATGTGCCCGGCAAAGCGCATCTCACCGCGTTGGCGCTCGACGTTGGCGCTGTTGCCCTCGAGTGGTTTCAGGACTATTACGGCATCGCCTATCCAGGCAAGAAGGTCGACATGATCGCCCTGCCCGATTTTGCGGCTGGCGCGATGGAGAACCTTGGGTGCATCACCTACCGCGAGTCGTTGCTGCTGCTCGACCCGCAGACGAGCACCCAAAACGAGCAGCAACTGGTGGCCGACGTGGTGAGCCACGAGCTTGCCCATATGTGGTTCGGCGATCTGGTGACGATGCGTTGGTGGAATGGCATCTGGCTCAACGAAGCCTTCGCGACGTTCATGGAAGTGATGGCGGTCGAGGTGTTCCGACCCGATTGGAAACGCTGGACCAACTTCAGCCTCGAGCGTTCCGATGCGTTCGAAGTCGATTCGCTCGCCAGCACCCGCACGGTCGAGTTCGAGGTCAGGGCACCCTCCGACTGCGACGGCATGTTCGACGTGCTCACCTATCAAAAGGGTGGAGCGCTGCTGCGAATGCTACAGCAGTACCTCGGCGAAGAGCGCTTCCGTCAGGGAGTAAACCAGTACCTGCGCACGCACTCGTACGGCAGCACTGAGACAGGCGACCTTTGGGACAGCATCGAGCAGGTCACCACTGCCGATGGAGGTAACGAACCAGTGCGCCAGTTGATGGACAGCTGGATCTGGCAGGCGGGCTTTCCACTCGTCAGCGTGTCGCTCGACGGCAACGACCTTGTGTTGCGCCAGCAGCGGTTTAGCTTCAGCCCCGAATCGACCGACCCAACCTTGTTCATTACCCCAGTCGCAGTGCGCGTCGGCGAGACCACGCACATGGTGTTGCTCGATTCCGCCGAGGCCCGACTCGCTCTGCATGACGCCACGGCGGCCATCGTGGTGAATGCCGGCGGACACGGATTCTTCCGTGTCTCGTATGCCGACAACCTTCGCTCGCGTCTCGGCAGCGACACGTTGGCATCGCTCAACACGGTCGAGCGCTACAACCTTGTCGACGACGCCAGCGCATCGCTCGTAGCCGGACGCCTCACTGCTGCGGGCCTGCTCGAGTTCCTCGAAGGATTCACTGCCGAGCGCGAGCTTGCTGTGTGGCAGGCAATCGCCGCCTCGGTTCGTCGGCTGCATCGCCTTATCGACGGCAGCGCGCTCGCTTCGTTCGAGGCACGTGTGCGCCAGATGGTGGCATCAGCACTCGACGATCTCAGCTGGATTCCGGCAACCGACGAAGACGACCTCCGTTCGAAACTGCGCGGCCTGTTGGTCACCATGTTGGCCGTCTACGGCGCCGACACCGATGCTCGCCAACGCTGCCGCGAGTTGCTGGCCGCTGATCACGCGAGCGTCGATCCCGAGCTGCTCGCTGCGTCCACTGTGGTGGTTGCATCTATCGGCAACGCCGACGACTTCGACAACTTCGTTCACGGCTTCCGCACCGCCGCAACACCCCAAGAGCAACTCCGCAACCTGTACGCGCTGGCCGAGTTCGACAGCGCCGAACTCGTTGAGCGCGCCTGCAACTTTGCGTTGAGCAGCGAGGTGCGATCACAGAACGCGCCATACGTTCTTGGTCGCTGCATCGCCAACCGTTGGCACGGTGAGCTGGCGTGGACCATCGTGCGTAAGCACTGGGACTATGCAAACGCCACGTTCCCCAATCCATCAATCATTCGCATGGTCGATCCGGTGAAGACACTCAACAATCCAAGCGTCATCGCCGATGTTCAAAGCTACTTTGCCGAGCATCCAATCCCGCAATCGGTGAACACGCTTGCCCAGGTGCTCGAGCGTCAGCGGGTCAACGGCGCGGTGCACGAACGAGAGTCAGCCAGCTTCGCTGCGACGCTCTTGCACTGATCACGATCACGATTGCGGCTCGAGCGAGATGAGATGCATCTCAACTCGTTCGCGGTAGTTCACCTTGCCCACAACACTTGGGTTCGATGTGTCGTTCAACACGCGCTGCGCCAACATCAGATCGGTGCCCACTTGAAACCACCTGTCGGTGAGTTGCGTGTCGCTGGGCGTCTCGTGCGCGATCGAGATTCGCACGTGCAAGGCCTGCACGGTCACGCCGCCGATGCTCATTGGTTCGGTGCCGATAACGACACCGCTGTATGAATCGGTCGCGTCAGATTTCACGCAGTCGAACCCAAATGTTGTGCCTGCTGGCGCATCGACGGGGCGCGGATCACCGTTGCATTCGTACGCGTCGGTTTGAGCTTGCCCAAAGAACTCGTCGTAGGTAACAAACGACGGCTGGGAAATCGAGTTGCCAGTCACGCACCGCTGCCATTCGGCCCATCGCTCTTTCAACACGTCCCAGCGCTGCATGACACCGCACCCAAAGGGCACGACCGTGACGGTGGTGACGGCGGGATAATCATGATGCTGGCCATTGAGTGCGTCGACCGAGTCAGTGCCGATGGTGTCGTACCGATACACGCCCGGCTTCGGAAGAACTGGTGCGGATGCTGGTGACGTCGTGGTGGCAATGGGGATCGAGTCGTGCTGGCTGCTGCTACTTGGCAAGTGCTCGAGGTAGCGCTGCCGAATCTCCTCAGCGGTCAGTTCGGTGTTTGAAGCGCTCGTAAAGAAGTAGCGCCGCACCCCATAGAAGGTGACCACGCTGAGCGCCACCCCAACTCCGATCGCTACGGCGGCGATGCGACGGCTCACGACGTCAGCGTAAGCGAGTTGAGCGGACCCTCGCGCCGAACCTTTGGTGGTCACCATTTCGCTGGTAAAGCGTCAGCGCACGCCGAGCGTGCGCTGACGCTTTACGGAGCTCAGTTGTGGCTCGCTCGCGCGGCGGTTGTTACGGCGCCTCGAGTTGGTCGATCACTCGGCCGATGCGTTTGGCGCTCACCGACTGCTTGGTACCAAGCGTTTGTGCGAATTCGCCGACCCGCAGCTCCTCGATCATCCACCCGACATCGATGACCTCGGCGGTGATTTGGCTCGGCTCGAGTGTGCCGATGAACTGGGCGTAGCGACGTTCGAGAGCGACGATCTCAAGCATGCGCTGGCGGTCACGACCAGGTTCGCTGGGGAGCTTGTCGACGCGTCGTTCGATCGCTCGGATATAGCGCACGACATCGACCAAGCGCGCTGTGCCCGAACCAGTCACGAACCCAGGACGCAGCAGGCGGGCCAACTGTTTGCGCATGTCGGCAACCGCCGGAGCCAACGCCGGGGTCACCAACCGGCCGAGCGAGGCCTCAACCGTTGCCGCTGCCACGTAGATCTGTCCGACCATGCTCATTGCTGCCGTGGCAATGGCGGCAAGATCGGCACGAGCCTCGTGTTGCAGCGCAACGAACGCCGCCTCATCCCAAACCGGATCACCATGGTTGCCGAGCACGCGATCGGCGGCCGCCGTGATGCAATCGTCGGCGAGACCGCCAAGCTTCACCGAGCCAGCACGCCCAATGGCCAGCAAGGCTTCGTTCGAGATGTCGCGACCAATCGACTTTCGCGACAGCGGAACGGTGAGCAACAACAGCCGACGAAGCCCCGCGCGCATGACCCGCTGCTGAATCTCTCGGTTCGTGAAGATGCGGATCGATACCGATTCGCCGTCATCGAGCAACGCCGGATAGCCGCGGACAGCGTGGCCATCGCGCACTGTCTCGACCACTTGAGCGAGCGTGCCGAAATCCCAACTCACAATTCCGCTGCGCTCGAGGCCGGGGGCTGACTGAGCAATGGACTGTCGAATCCGCCCGCTGAGTTGTTTGCGAAGAGCGTCGAGGTCTTTGCCCAACGCAAGCAGACGGCCGTCGTCGGCCTCAACAGAGAATGTGATGCGCAAGTGCGGTGGCACCCGGTCGAGATCGAAATCAGAAACCGACACGCGCTCTCCACCCAGTTCGGTGAGCACCTCGGCAAGCGACTCAGCCAAGCCGGCTTCGTTCGGCATGACCCGCTGTGCCGCCACCCGCGCCGTGTCGGCGAGCGGCGTGAGCGTGCGGCGAAGAACCTTGGGCAGCGTCCACACCAACGCAGTCACCAAGTCGTCGCGAAAGCCCGACACCTGCCAATCGAATCCGTTGCTGCGAATGCGGTTGAGCACGCTGACGGGTATGTGCACGGTGACGCCATCGTTGGCATCGCCCGGATCAAATCGGTATGTCACCGCCAGCCTGAGGTCGTCCTGCTGCCACGAGTTTGGGTATGCATGCGCATCGATGACCTTGCGCGATTGTCCGGCGACTGAAGCCTCGGCCAGCGCCTCGAACGTGAGATCGAGCAAGGTCGACTGCGCAGCGCGGGCGTCCTTCCACCAGCGATCGAAGTGACGAGTAGACACAACATCGGGACCAACACGTTTGTCGTAGAACGCAAACAGCGCTTCGTCGTCTACGAGATCTACGCGGCGCACTCGATCGCCCATTTCACGAAGCTTCTCGATGAAGGCCGCGTTCACCGCGGCGAACTTGTGTCGAGTGGTCCAGTCGCCTTCGACGAGTGCGTGACGAATGAACATCGAACGCGCAGCCCCGTGGTCGACCCTGTCGTAACCGATTCGCCGCCCGGACACGATGGGCAAGCCATACAGAGTGACCCGCTCGAGGGCCACAGCGCCGCCACGCCGAGCGTCCCAGGTGGGCTCGCCGTAGAAGCGTTTCACGAGATGCTTGCCCAGTTGCTCGGCCCACTCAGGCTCGATGTTGGCGGCAACGCGACCCCAGAGCCGAGACGTGTCGACCAGTTCGGCAACCATCACCCAACGGGCCGGCTTCTTTGCCAGAGCCGAGCCCGGCACAATCGCAAACTTGGAGCCGTGGGCTCCGTTGTACTCGCGGGTCTCACGATCACGCATGCCAAGGTGCGACAACAACCCGGCCAGTACCGACTGATGCACACGATCGGGATGGCTATGTTCGGTGCCCACCCGAATGCCAATGGTCGCAGTGATCTGACGCAGTTGGCTATAGAGATCGTGCCACTCGCGCACGCGCAGATAGTTGAGATATTCAGCGCGACAAAGTCGGCGGAACTGACTTGAGGTGAGCGCACGTTGCTGCTCGCGGATGTAGTCCCACAGCGCAACAATGCCGAGAAAATCTGAGTCGTCGACAGCAAAACGCTTGTGCGCTTCGTCGGCGGCTTGGCGATTGGCAACCGGACGTTCGCGAGGATCTTGAATCGACAACGCAGCAGCGATGACGATGACCTCGCGCACGCAGCCGTGCCGATCGGCCTCGAGCACCATGCGACCGAAGCGAGGGTCAAGTGGCAACCGAGCGAGGCGGCGGCCGAGCGGGGTCAGCCGACGTTGGTCGGCCGGCTGATCCTGATCGATGGCGCCAAGTTCTTCGAGCAACGCAACGCCATCGCGAACCGCTCGACTATCGGGCGGATCAAGAAAGTCGAATTTGCTCACGTCGCCGAGACCAAGCGATGTCATCTGCAAGATGACCGATGCGAGGTTGGTGCGCAATATCTCGGGCTCGGTGAACTCGGGGCGCTGATCGAAGTCGTCCTGGGTGTACAGCCGCAGGCACACCCCCGGAGCCACTCGTCCACACCGGCCCGCACGTTGGTTGGCAGAAGCCTGCGAGATGGGCTCGATGGGTAAGCGCTGCACCTTGAGCCGATGGCTATAACGCGAGATTCGTGCGGCCCCAGCGTCGACCACGAAACGAACTCCGGGAACCGTGAGCGAGGTCTCGGCCACGTTGGTAGAGAGCACAATGCGACGTCCGCTGTGGTTCTCGAAGATGCGGTGTTGCTCGGCCGCCGACAACCGCGCATACAGCGGCAGCACTTCGGTGTTCGGCCGATCGAGCCGACGCAGCGCATCGGCGGTGTCGTGAATCTCGCGCTCGCCGCTGAGGAACACCAGCACGTCGCCGGGACCGTGGTCAATCAGTTCATCAACTGCGTCGCAGACCGCTTGCACCTGATCGCGATCGTCGTCGACGTCTCCATCGAGGTTGGCCCCGAACGGCCGATACCGCATCTCGACCGGAAAGGTTCGGCCCGTCACTTCGATAACGGGAGCGTTGTTGAAGTGTTCGGAGAATCGCTGCGTGTCGATGGTGGCCGAGGTGACGATCACTTTGAGATCGGGCCGCCGAGGCAACAACTGCTTGATGTAGCCGAGTAAGAAATCTACGTTGAGACTGCGCTCGTGAGCCTCGTCGATGATCAGCGTGTCGTAGCGCGACAACGTGCGGTCGTGCTGAATTTCGGCAAGCAAAATTCCGTCGGTCATCACCTTGATCAGCGTGGCGTCGCTGACCCGATCGGTGAAACGAACCGTGTACCCAACGAGGCCACCGAGTTCGGTTCCGAGCTCGTCGGCCACGCGTTCGGCAATCGTTCGTGCGGCGACCCGTCGCGGCTGGGTGTGGCCAATGAGCCCGGCGACGCCGCGACCAAGTTCGAGACACAGTTTCGGTAGCTGGGTGCTCTTGCCCGAACCGGTCTCGCCGGCCACGATGACCACTTGATGATCGCGAATCGTGGCCAACAGATCGTCTCGCCGATCAGTGATCGGCAGCGCCGCCGGATACTCAATGGCCGGCACACTCACCCGCCGCCGTTCGAGCCGGGCGATGTCCCGATCGGAACTCAAAAGTCGAGGTCGTCGAGCAGGTCGTCGATGTGAGGCACCGGATAACCCGCGCGCCGCAGACCCTGCTCGATTCGGTTGTTCAGCGTTTCGAGAACGGCGATGCGACCGAAACGCTTTTGCTCGGCGGCGATCACATCCCACGGCCCCAGCTCGTGGCTGGTCTTGCTGAAGAGGTCTTCGGCCGCCGCTTGGTAGTCGTGATTGCGATCGCGATTGCGCCAGTCTTCGGGCGTGAGCTTCCAGCGCTTGAGTGGATCTGCTTCGCGCGCCTTGAACCGGCGCAGTTGCTCTTCGTCGCTGATATGCATCCAGAACTTCACCAAGATCACGCCTTCGAGCACGAGCGATCGCTCGAAGTCGACGATGGCCTGATAGCCGCGGCGCCATTCCTCGTGAGATGCGTAGCCCTCAACGCGCTCGACCAAAACTCGGCCGTACCAACTGCGATCGAACACCGACATCGAGCCAAGCCCGGGAATATCGGGATAGAAGCGCCACAAAAAGTGGTGACGCTTTTCGGCATCGGAAGGGACGCCACAGTTGAGCACCTTGTAGTGCCGAGGATCGAGATGCCCGACGATGGACTTAATGGCTCCACCCTTGCCGGCCGCATCGGGGCCCTCGAAGACCACAAGCAAACCTGGTCCGGGTCCGTTGTCGCCCATCTGTCCGCCGAGGTGCAGTCGTAACTGCAGAAGACGTCGCTGCTCTTCGACAAGCCGAAGTGCGTACTGCTTTTGGTCCATCCTCTGCGACAGATCGACCTTGTCAAGAATGGTCACGGGAATGCTCCTGATTTTTCGAATGGTTCATCGGTGTCGGTTCGACCTTAGGGGGTCGCAGCGATACGGAATGCCCCTCGCATCGCTGGGTGGATTCGACAGAAGTATGTGTAGGTGCCAGCGGGCAGTGTTGCTGGCGTGCTCCAGCTGATGCGACCAGCGGTTGGTGGGCCGCCAACACCAAGCTGACCGGAGTCGAACGCGATGTCGGCGTCGGCAACTGGGTACGCAATACCGGTGCCACCCGTGCATGGCGCCTTACACGCCGTGATCGTGTGCCACTGTCCCTTGCCGATTGAAGCATCGTCGTTGCGGTACGTAATGGTTCCGCCAGCTGTGACGGTGGGGATCGGGTCACCCTTGAGCATGTCGCCCTGCGCATAGACGTAGGAGCTAATTGGGATCGGTGAGGTGGCGGGTTGTGAGGCCAGTCCCAACGAATCGACGTAATTGAACGCTGGGTCAAACGGTCCGCCGTGATGATCGTTCTCAGCGAGATGACCGTGGGTGATAGCGCCGACCGCATCAACAGCCGTAGTGAACGGATCTGCTGCGGTGTCGTTTGGCGCAAGCGTGTCAGCCATCCACGCAACCATGATGCCCATCGACTCGTACCACGAAGCCCTTGAGCTGTCGTAGGTGGCGGAGGTAGAAAGCACATCGCCCTTGCGAACCGCCACCCGCCAGTTGGGTGGCGTAGCGGTCATGGCGACGTCCCACGACACGGCGCCAGCTGGCTCCCAGTAGTGCGCCGTTGACTCAAACAAGTGAGCCGTGTTCGCTTCGTTGGCCTTGCCATGACCGGCCACGGGCGTAGCGCCGGCTCGGCGCAGCCACATGTCGGTGTGCAAGCCACCGGGATGCAAGTGTCCAGCCGTAGCGACGATGATTCCATCACGATCGATGACCCATTCGTTCTTCGGTGCCCGAGAGCCGTAGGGAGAAGTCGCTTCGTCTGGATAGGTGTATGTCTGCGCAGTGGGGTCACCACTGCCCTTGATCACATCGAACACCGGGTAGACGCTGCCGTTTTGCACGTCGGTCCAGATGGGCCGCACCGGCACGATGCCCACCGCTGCGGGGCTATCGGCGGCGATGAAGTCGATGTCGTATTGAATCCAGATCTTTGTCGTAGTGGGCCACAGGTTGTGGATCATGTAGTTGAGAATCCAACCATCGGTGGCCTTGTAGGGGTAGCCGTAGCCGGCAGGAATCTCAACCGCTGTCTTCTCTTCGCCTGCAGCGAAGAAACGCTCGGGCAACGCCGAGGTCGAGTCGATCGCCGACGAATTGAGCCACACCCCGTGATGGAGGTGGATGACATCGACAGCCGGGGTACTGCCGTCGGCCAAACGCAGGTTGGGTGCGAGACGCACAATCCATCCGTTGACCTTTGGCTTAGGAATCGAGCTTGTGTACTCGATGGTGTTCTGGCCAGGCTGAATCTCGATTGGCCCAACCTCGTAATGCAGTCGGGTAGCTCCGGCTGGGGTGACTATCACCTTTGGCTTGGTGGCCTTCTTCACTGTCGTGGGCGTTGGCGCTGCAGCCACCGTGACCGGCACCGTGTCGACGGCTGTGTCGACCGTAGGCGCCTCGGTTGACGCGACGGAATCGCTGGTCACCGTGGCCTGCGATACGGCCGTGTCCGGCTCGCTGCTTGCGGGCACACTGCTGCCCGACGGGTCACTGCCACTCGCACTCGCGCACGCCGCCAACAACGACGCTGAGATTGCCAAACACACCAGTGCAGTACGCCGATTCCCCATCCGGCCGACTCTACTGCGCGTCGCTGTGATCGCCCTAGATGAGTGCCCGCCGATGCATGACCCAACCGACGCCGACATGCAAAGAGCCGGTGCTCCTGATGGAGACACCGGCTCTTCACACTTCACGGGTGGAGCTGAGGGGAATCGAACCCCTGACCTCTTCATTGCGAACGAAGCGCTCTGCCAACTGAGCTACAGCCCCGTGGAATGCGTCGAAAGCCTAGCGGTGGCGGCAGTAAATCAGAAAGCCAGAATTGGCTGACCAACAAATTAGGCGGCGCGGAACCAGGAGTTGTCTGAGTACTGGCCGTGCTGCTCGTACTGCTTGAGCTGAACCAGCTTGTAGCAGTAACCGCACAACGACAAGAACGTAATGGCAACGAGGTACACCATCGTCTGAGCGTGGGTTGTTGCAGCAAGAAATGTAGACAGAGCGAACGAAGCGACAAGCCCAAACAGAACATTGGTGCGGCGCTGACGAACTTCTTGGCGAGGCGTAAGCGTGCGAGCAACCGACGACTGCCGATGCTGGTGGCCAGCCGAGCCGGTGATCATTGGCTCAAGGTGACTGCGACGCTGCAATGTTGCTGCATTGAGGTGCTCTCGGCTGTGCGTTGCGGCGTGAGGCTGAGGGCGGTGCACTTGACCGGGACGACCCGATGCGGCCGGCCGAGCGAGCGGTGACTGTGCGAGTGGGCGAGCCATCGATCGCATTGGCGCCATACCTCGTGTGGGCACCGAGCGCTGCAGGCTCGAGAGTTGACGGTTGAAATCGGAGACCGAAGAACCTGGGCGGTTCTCGTTGCGGCTACGTAAGACCGGAGGAAGCAGGACAGCAGCCCATGCGGCTGCGACGGCGAGGAAGACGATTTGAGTCATTGTTCACCGTCCGTTCGGGGAGAGTTTGGTTTCGTCATGAGAAGTGTTTGCAGCGTGTGCTTGACGACAGGCTATGGACATTGGTCTCATGGTAACAGGTTTGTAACTTCTTTACGATTCCGAGACTTTCGTGACGACTTCTGTCACATCTCCCGTTGCTTCGTCTTCGCGCCGGTACACACCCGATCGCCCACCCGTCTTTTCCCACAGGGCAAGCTCGCCGATGACCATGCCGCGATCGGCCGACTTACACATGTCGTACACCGTGAGCGCAGCCACAGAACAGGCGTGCAGGGCTTCCATCTCGACACCAGTGCGATCGACCGTGTCGACCTGAGCCTCGATCAAGATCTGATCGTCGCCGATTTCGAAATTGATGTGCACCGAGCCCACGAGCAGTGGATGACAGAGCGGAATCATGTCGGACGTTCGCTTCGCAGCTTGGATGCCAGCGATGCGGGCCACCCCGAGCACATCGCCTTTGTTGACCTCGCGGTTGGCGATGGCAGCAGTTGTCTCGGGGCGCATCTTCACCACGCAACGCGCGACAGCGCGTCGGTGCGTTGGTTCTTTCGGAGTGACGTCGACCATCCGTGCGCGGCCAAGTGGATCGAGATGGGTGAACTGCAGATCAGACATGTGAGTACTGAGCGTAGTGAGTTGGTGTGGCCTACGAGCGACCGCGGCACAGGTGCGGCCGACGCAACTGGTCAGCCGCCGATTTGGCTCATTGAGCGCGCGGGGCGAATGAAGTTGACCTGGTTGATCTGATGACCGGCCCACTTGGTGCCAACGGCTCGCTGAATCTCGACCGCGAGATCGTCGTCGGATGCTCCGCCGCGCATCAGCTTGAGTAAATCGAACTCGGTCGTTGCGAACAGGCAGGTTCTGAACTGACCCTCGGCGGTGAGCCGCACGCGATCGCAGTCGCCGCAGAACGGCTTGGTGATGGTGGGGATGACGCCGATCATGCCTGCGCCGTCGGTGTAGCGCCAGCGATCGGCTGGCGCGGAACCGCGTGCTGCAACTTGCTCGAGTGGGTAGACCGCGTTGATCGCAGCCACGATTTCGTCTTGGCTCACGACCTTGTCGTTCATCCAGTG
>JAPKZR010000003.1 GCA_026393695.1 Actinomycetota bacterium | reverse complement strand
CATCCAGGCATTCGAGCCGGTGCTCGTTGAGGGCAAGGCCCTGCAGATTCATCCGCTGGTTTGTACCGCATTCAACGCCGACTTCGACGGCGACCAGATGGCCATCCACGTGCCGCTGTCCGCCGAGGCTCAGGCCGAAGCCCGCGTGCTCATGCTCAGCGCCAACAACATCTTGTCGCCAGCGTCGGGTCGCCCAACGGTTACTCCTTCACAGGACCTCGTCATCGGTGGGTACTACCTCACCGAAGAAGTCGAAGATGCAGCCGGCAACGGTCGCACCTTCCGCCATCTGTGGGAAGTGCTGCGCGCATACGACGAAGGCAGCCTCAACCTGCACGCCCCAATCACGTTGCGTCGCCCAGCGAGTGCCACGCTTCCTGCCGACACCTTCCGCACTACTGCTGGCCGGTTGTTGTTCGAAGAGGCCCTCCCCGAGAGCTACCCATCCAAGTTTGGTCACATCGACTTCCTCGTCAAGAAGAAGGAAATGGGCGTCATTGTTGAGCGTCTCTCCGACAACTACCTCAAGTCAGAGGTCGCTGTCGCACTCGACGCAATCAAGGCTGTGTGCTACCGCTTCGCATCGCAGAGCGGCATCACCGTGTCGATCGACGACGTCAAGACGCCAAAGAACAAGCGTGCCATCCTCGACAAGTATGAAGAGCAGGCCGACAAGGTTGAGAACCAGTTCCGCCGAGGCATCATCACCGACGGCGAGCGTCGCAACATGGAAGTTCGCATTTGGACCGACGCCACCGCCGAAGTTCAGGCGGCCATGGAACTCGAGTTCAAGGCGCAGCGCTTCAACCCAATCGACATGATGGTTGGTTCGGGTGCTCGTGGAAACATGACCCAGATGCGTCAGATCGCAGGCATGCGTGGCCTCGTGGCCAACCCTCGCGGCGACATGATTCCTCGACCCATCAAGAAGAACTTCCGTGAGGGCCTCGAGACACTCGAGTACTTCATTGCTACTCCTGGTGCCCGTAAGGGATTGGTCGACACCGCACTTCGTACCGCCGACTCGGGTTACCTCACCCGCCGTTTGGTCGACGTTGCTCAGGAACTGATCATCCGTGAGATCGATTGTGGAACCACACTCGGTGTCTGGATCGAAAACGTCACTCCTGACACCGCGAACACTCGTGCGTATCTTGAGGCGAAGCTGTTTGGTCGTGCGTTACTGCAAGACCTCAAGCTCACCAACGGAACCGTGTTGGCCAAGAACAGCCTCATCGGCGACGAAGAGATGGAAGCACTGCGCGACGATCCAAAGATCAACCGCGTTCGCGTTCGCTCGGTGCTCACCTGTGATGCCGATCTCGGTATCTGCGGTTTGTGCTACGGCCGTTCGTTGGCCACCGGCAAGGCAATCGAGCTCGGCGAGGCCGTTGGCGTTATTGCTGCGCAGTCGATCGGTGAGCCTGGTACTCAGCTCACGATGCGTACCTTCCACACTGGTGGTGTGGCCGGTAAGGACATCGCCGGCGGTCTGCCTCGCGTTGTCGAGTTGTTCGAGGCACGTACGCCTCGTGGCTCGGCTCGTTTGGCCAAGGCCAGCGGCATCGTGCATGTTGGCGAAGACGAGGGCAAGGGCATTCCAATCACCGTCATCGACGATGCGGGCGAAGAGCACTTGATCGTGTTGCCAACCGGCAGCCGCCCAACCGTCATCGATGGCAACGACATCAATGCAGGCGATCCTGTGACCGACGGACCGTTCGATCCCAAGGAAATCATGGAGATCAAGGGCATCCGCGAGACCCAGTTGTACCTCGTCGAAGAGGTTCAGAAGGTGTACCGCGATCAGGGTGTAAGCATTTCCGACAAGCACATCGAGTTGATCGTGCGTCAGATGACCCGCCGCGTTGGCGTGCAAGAGCCAGGCGAGACAGGCTTCCTGCCTGGCGAGCGTGCCGATGCCAAGGTCTTCCGCGACACGAACAAGCGCATGGTCGAAGAAGGCAAGCGCCCAGCCGAGGGTCGCCCAGAGTTGATGGGTATCACCAAGGCATCGCTGGCTACCGAGTCGTGGCTGTCGGCCGCGTCGTTCCAGGAGACCACCCGAGTGCTTACCGAAGCAGCCATCGATGGCCGCAGCGACAGCCTCTTGGGCCTCAAGGAAAACATCATCATCGGCAAGCTCATCCCAGCGGGTACCGGCATGGAGCGCTACCGCGACTTCGAAGTGTCGGCGCCTGACTACAAGCCAATGGCGTACTACAGCAGCGACACCGAAGATCCAGCGGCGTGGTTGGGCAACCTCCACGGCACCTATTCAGACAGCGACGTTCCGGCCGAAGCCTGATTGTCGCAACGGCGCTTGCCGTTCAGCTCTCAACGAGCGCAGGTGGTCTTCGGGTCACCTGCGCTCTTTTGATTTTCTAGTGAATCGTCCAGCCACCATCGACCATCAGCACTTCGCCGGTGACATACGAAGCGGCGTCCGAGGCCAAGAACACCACAGGCCCGACCAGCTCATCGGCCCGACCCCGGCGACCAAGCGGCGTGTGATCAAGGATTGCCTGTTCGGCAGCTTCACCGTGGTCGTTGGCGTCGCCTGCCATGAAGACCTCCATGTATGCAGGCGAGAAGGCGTTGACCCGAATACCGTGCTCGGCCCACTCAAGGGCGAGCGAGCGGGTCATCATGTTCACGCCGCCCTTTGAGATGTTGTACGCCGAGATGTTCGCTACAGCGACCTCGCCACAGATCGACGAGTTCGACACGATGCTGCCGCCTCCATGGGCGATCATCACCTTGGCGACGGCCTGAGCAAAAAAGAAATAGCCCTTCAGGTTCACGTCGAGCACAAAGTCGTAGTCGGCCTCCGTGTAGTCGAGCGCCGCCTGTGGGGAGTCGACACCCGCATTGTTGACGAGAATGTCGATTCGTCCGAAGTGCTCGGCAGTGGCGTGTACCACTCGATCGATGTCGCGCTTCGACGAGGCATCTCCGGGTATCACGAAGCATTCTCGACCCGTTGCTCGCACAGCAGTGGCGGTCTCTTCGAGCTCTGCAACGGTGCGACTGGTGATCGCAACATCGGCGCCAAACTCGGCGAGGCCAACAGCAAGAGCCCGACCGAGACCGCGCCCGCCGCCCGTTACCAAGGCTTTGCGGCCGGCGAGGCTGAACAGGTTTGATGACACATCGAGCAACGTAGCATTGGTCCGAAGTCCGCCGGGTCAGGTTGACAAGCCCTCAGCAGCCGATGTCGGGCATTTGGGTCTGAATACCAAATGACCCAAAGTCAGCGAACTTAGCACCGCGCGGGTTGCCGCATCGGGGACCTACCTCTAACATTGCAGGGTCCTACGCAACGGGCGTTCCGCTGCGTGCATAGGTTTCTTTTTACAACGCGAAAGGTTTACGCGTGCCCACAATTCAGCAGCTGGTCCGCCAAGGGCGTAGCAGCAAGTTCACAAAGACCAAGACACCAGCCCTCAAGGGTTCGCCGCAGCGACGCGGCGTGTGTACTCGCGTCTACACCAACACCCCAAAGAAGCCGAACTCGGCACTTCGCAAGGTGGCGCGCGTGCGTCTCACCAGCGGCGTCGAGATCACGGCCTACATCCCGGGCGAAGGTCACAACCTCCAAGAGCACAGCATCGTGTTGGTGCGTGGCGGTCGTGTTCGCGACTTGCCAGGTGTGCGTTACAAGGTCATTCGTGGCGCGCTTGACGCAGCCGGAGTGAAGAACCGCAAGCAGAGCCGCAGCCGCTACGGCGCAAAGACCCCGAAGTAATAGGAACGAACCGCCATGCCACGTAAAGGACCTGCCGAGCGTCGTGAAATCACGCCGGACCCCATCTATCGCTCGCTGCTCGTTTCGCAGATCACCAACAAGGTCATGCTGCACGGCAAGCGCAGCCTCGCCGAAAAGATCGTCTACGACGCACTGAAGATGGTCGAAGAGAAGACCGGTGCCGAGCCAATCGCCACGCTTAAGCGTGCGATTGAGAACCTCAAGCCACCTCTCGAAGTGAAGAGCCGCCGCGTTGGTGGAGCCACCTATCAGGTGCCAGTTGAGGTTCGTCCTCGCCGTGCCGGCACCTTGTCAATCCGCTGGCTCGTCGACTTCAGCCGCAAGCGCCGTGAGAAGACCATGGCCGAGTGCCTCGCTGGCGAGATCATGGATGCCGCCAACGGTCTTGGTGCCGCTGTCAAGCGTCGCGACGACATGCAGAAGATGGCCGAGAGCAACAAGGCCTTCGCTCACTACCGCTTCTAAGCATTCGCGAACACGAACTACAAACACCCGCCCTCACGGGCGGGTGTTTTGTTTTTCGGCTCAGAGCGCCGGCACCGGTGTGACAGCGGCCAAAGAGAACGGCGGCGCGTCAGGGTGCGAGTCGTCAGACCTGCCGTTAGCATTGCTCCCTGTGCCTGCGACCGGCTTCGGTTGCTGCTCCCTCGATCTAGCACGACGCAAACGGAAGAAGTACTGAGATGGCAAAGCGCGAATTTCCACTCGAGCGCACTCGCAATATCGGCATCATGGCTCACATCGACGCTGGTAAGACCACGACGACCGAGCGCATCCTGTATTACACAGGCAAGAGCTACAAGATCGGAGAGGTGCACGACGGTGCAGCCACGATGGACCACATGGCCCAAGAGCAAGAGCGTGGTATCACCATTACCTCTGCTGCCACCACGTGCATCTGGGACAACCACCGCATCAACATCATCGACACCCCTGGCCACGTGGACTTCACCATCGAAGTAGAGCGCTCGCTGCGCGTACTCGACGGCGCCGTCACCGTGTTCGACTCGGTTGCTGGCGTTGAGCCACAGACCGAGACCGTGTGGCGTCAGGCCAACAAGTACAACGTGCCGCGCATGTGCTTCATCAACAAGATGGATCGCATCGGCGCCGACTTCTACCGCACCGTGCAGATGATGAAAGACCGCCTTGAGGCAACTCCAGCCGTGTTGCACCTGCCAATTGGTGCCGGCGGTATCGAAGTCAACACCCCATTCATTGGTCTCATCGACCTCGTCAAGATGAAGGCCCTCATCTGGCACGACGAAGAGCTCGGCGCCAAGTGGGACGAAACCGACATCCCAGCCAACATGGTCGAGATCGCCGACAAGTACCGCGAAGAGTTGCTTGAGACCATCGCAACCAGCGACGACGAATTGATGGAGAAGTACCTCGGCGGCGAGACGCTCACCATCGACGAGGTCAAGCGGGCCATTCGTAAGGGCACCCTCGCATTCGACTTCGTGCCCGTCCTGTGCGGCTCGGCATTTAAGAACAAGGGCGTTCAGCCCATGCTCGATGCAGTTGTCGATTACTTGCCCAGCCCGGTCGACATTCGTCCAGCACAGGGAGTCGACTTTCACGAAAATCCAATCGAGCGCAAGGCCGACGAAGACGGCCCATTTGCAGCATTGGCGTTCAAGATCGTGGCCGACCCATTCGGCAAGCTCACCTACTTCCGCGTGTACTCGGGCAAGATCAGCAAGGGTGACGAAGTGTTCAACAGCACCAAGGAAAAGCGCGAGCGCCTTGGCCGCATCTTGTTGATGCACGCAAACCAGCGCGAAGACCTCGACATTGCGATGGCAGGCGACATCGTCGCTGGCCTCGGTTTCAAAGACACCACCACTGGTGACACTCTGTGCGACCGCGCCAACCCAATCATTCTTGAGCGCATGATCTTCCCTGAGCCCGTGATCCACGTGGCCATTGAGCCCAAGACCAAGGTTGATCAGGACAAGTTGGGCAAGGCCTTGAAGAGCCTGTCCGACGAGGACCCAACCTTCCGGGTGCGCACCGACGAAGAGACCAACCAGACCGTCATCAGCGGCATGGGCGAGCTCCACCTTGAAATTCTCGTCGACCGCATGCAGCGTGAGTTCGGCGTCGACGCCACCGTCGGTAAGCCACAGGTGGCCTACCGCGAGACCATCACCAAGAAGGTCGAATCGGTCGAATACCGCCACATCAAGCAGTCGGGTGGTTCGGGCCAGTTCGCAGTGGTGAAGATCACCCTCGAGCCAAACCCAGAGGGCGGATACAAGTTCGTCGACAAGATCACCGGCGGCAAGGTTCCTCGCGAATACATCCAGCCTGTGAACCAGGGCATCCAGAGCGCGCTCGACAACGGTGTGCTCGCCGGCTACCCAACCGTGAACATCATGGCCAGCCTCGTTGATGGCGCCTATCACGACGTCGACTCCAGCGAAATGGCGTTCAAGATTGCCGGTCAGATGGCATTCAAGAAGGCTGCCGAAATGGCCAAGCCAGTTCTGCTTGAGCCCATCATGGGCGTTGAGGTAGTGACTCCCGACGAGTACATGGGCGACGTCATGGGTGACCTCAGCAGCCGTCGTGGCCGTATCGAGGGCATGGAGGCTCGTGGCAACACGCAAGTCGTTCGGGCCCAGATCCCGTTGTCCGAAATGTTCGGTTACAGCACCGACCTGCGCTCACGCACCCAGGGTCGCGCTACGTACACGATGCAGTTCGACAGCTACCAAGAAGTACCAAACGCAATCGCCACCGACATCATCAAGCGCGTTCGCGGCGAGTGATTTCACCCGGCGAACTTGTTCGCCACAGTGCCACTGCGGGTTGTCGGCTCGCAGCATCACCTCTAGCATGAAGAGTCCTGTAGCGCCGTTGTTACCCGACGCTACTCCTCACGATCTTTGACAACCCACTGACATCCAACACGGAGAAATGACATGAGCAAAGCAAAGTTTGAGCGCACGAAGCCGCATGTGAATATTGGCACGATGGGTCATATTGACCATGGTAAGACCACGTTGACTGCTGCGATTTCGAAGACGTTGGCTGGTAAGGGGTTGGCGAATTACACGCCGTTTGATCAGATTGATAAGGCTCCTGAGGAGAAGGCTCGTGGTATCACGATCTCGATTGCTCATATTGAGTACGAGACGCCGAATCGTCATTATGCGCATGTTGATATGCCGGGTCATGCTGACTACATCAAGAACATGATTACTGGTGCTGCGCAGGTTGATGGTGCGATTTTGGTTGTGGCTGCGACTGATGGTCCGATGCCGCAGACGCGTGAGCATGTGTTGTTGGCTCGTCAGGTGGGTGTTCCTTACATTGTTGTGGCTTTGAATAAGTCGGACATGGTTGAGGATGAGGAGTTGTTGGAGCTTGTTGAGCTTGAGGTTCGCGAGTTGTTGAATGAGTATGAGTTCCCTGGTGATACGGCGCCTGTGGTGCGTGTGTCGGCGTTGAAGGCCCTTGAGGGTGATGAGGCGTGGCAGGAAAAGATTATGGAGTTGATGGCGGCTTGTGATGAGTCGGTTCCTGAGCCTGTTCGTGAGTTGGATAAGCCGTTCTTGATGCCTATTGAGGATGTGTTCACGATTACTGGTCGTGGCACGGTTGTGACGGGCAAGATTGAGCAGGGTCGTGTTCATACTGGTGATGAGGTTGAGATCGTTGGTTTGCGTGTGACTCAGAAGTCGGTTTGTACTGGTGTTGAGATGTTCCGCAAGTTGCTTGATGAGGGTCAGGCGGGTGACAACGTTGGTGCGTTGTTGCGTGGCACGAAGAAGGAAGATGTTGAGCGTGGTCAGGTGTTGTGTAAGCCTGGTTCGATTACGCCGCATACGAATTTTGAGGGTCAGGTGTATGTGTTGAATAAGTCTGAGGGTGGTCGTCATAAGCCGTTCTTCAACAATTATCGTCCTCAGTTCTTTTTCCGTACGACGGATGTGACGGGTACTGTTCAGTTGCCTGAGGGCACTGAGATGGTGATGCCTGGTGACAATGTGTCGATGACGGTTGAGTTGGGTAAGCCGATCGCGATGGATGAGGGCTTGCGTTTCGCTATCCGTGAGGGTGGTCGTACTGTTGGCGCCGGCCGCGTCGTCAAGATCCTGAAGT
>JAPKZR010000316.1 GCA_026393695.1 Actinomycetota bacterium | reverse complement strand
CTTCGCGGTCAGGCCGCCGACATCGCTATTCAGGCCGAGCAGCTTGGCTACACAAAGCGCCGCATGGCCGAGCTCACGGCTCACCACACCGGTCAGCCGCTTGAGAAGATCCAGGCCGATAGCGAGCGCGACCGCTGGTTCACCGCCGAAGAAGCAAAGACCTACGGCCTAGTCGACAAAGTCATCGTGAAGCGCGGCGAGATCCGCTGATCACGTTGTTAGGCGCCGCCAATGGCGCCTACGTCTAAGCCGCACACGGTGAGCGCCCACGCCGCCAGGCTTTGTGCCGACTTCTGTGTTGCGTACGCCGAGTCGGCTACCGCTTGGACTGATTCAGGATCTTTCACATCGACAGTGCTCGCCGTTTTGAGGTTGGTTGAAAGCTGGTCCCAGTCGGCCTGAATATCGAGTGGGGCCACCTCGCCCATCTGCGAATACAGCGTGATGAGTTCGGCGATCGACGTGTCCGACGTGGGCAGCGCCCGAATGTCTTGTTTGTGCGCCGTGAGTTCGCCGCAGAACCGCTCGGCGCTGCGCGTTGGTGCGGTGCCACACGAGATCATCGTGAGCGATGCCGCCCCAAGGGCTGCTGCAGCGAGGGATTTTGTGAAGGCGGGCAGCTTTCTCATTGCTCTAGTCAAGCATTCCCAAACCGGCCGATGTTGGAACTCGCCGTTTGAGCGAACGAATGCTTGATCGGCGAGTGTGGTTCACGCTTCGCCGGTAGCGTGACCACGTTGTGGGGCCGAGCCCCTCCTGTGCATCACGCGGTATTTGCCGCTTGTCTGTGTCGGAGGTGAGCCATGCTCGCAGCCATCCTGTCTGCCACTCTGCTTGGCGTAGAAGGTCATTGCGTCACTGTCGAGGTGCACGTCGCAAACGGTCTGCCAAGTTTCACCATCGTCGGCCTGCCCGACGAAGTGTGCCGCGAGGCGCGAGATCGTGTTCGGGCCGCCGTGCTCTCCAGCGGGTACCCGTGGCCGTCAAAGAAAGTCACCGTCAACCTTGCTCCGTCAAGCCAACGCAAGGTGGGCTCAGGCCTCGACCTTGCGATTGCCGTGGGCGTGCTGGTGGCCGACGAGTTCATCGCAACCGATGCGGTAGCCGACTTCGGATTCATTGCCGAACTCGGTCTCGATGGTTCGCTGCGCGCCGTTGCTGGAACGGCGCCCATGGTCGCCGCACTCGGTCGGGTGCAACCCGTTGTGGCCACGGCAAGTCGGCACGAGGCCGAGATCATCAGCGAGCGTCGTGTGTTTGTCGGCCGCACGTTGCGCGACGTCGTCGAAGCATTGAAGGGGGAAGCGGCTTGGCCCACACCGCCGGCCGACACCGTGCCCGACGATGTCACCACATTTCCCGATCTCTGCGATGTGCGTGGCCAACCTCTGGCGCGTCAAGCGCTCGAGGTCGCAGCGGCCGGTGGTCACCACGTGTTGTTCGTCGGTCCGCCGGGGTCGGGCAAGACCATGTTGGCCCAGCGCATGCCGGGCCTGTTGCCGCCGCTCACCCCGCAGGTTTCATTGGTGACCACAATGGTTCACTCGGCTGCAGGGCTGCGCTTGCCCCCGGGTGGGCTCATTAGTCGAGCGCCGTTTCGTTCGCCCCACCACACCTGTTCGATCGTTGCACTTGTGGGTGGCGGCACTGCTGCGTTGCGACCCGGCGAAATCTCGTTAGCGCATGGCGGAATACTTTTTTTGGATGAGCTCGGCGAGTTTTCGCCGGCCGTGCTCGATGGTCTTCGCCAGTGGTGCGCATTGCTCGGGCCCGCGCCAGTGCCACGTTGCCAGCGCAGTTCTTGTTGGTGGCGGCAACCAACCCATGCCCGTGCGGCGGCGGTGCGCCGGGTTCATGCGAATGCGACGATGGCGCCAAGTCGCGCTATCTGCGCCGGTTGTCGGGGCCGCTGCTCGACAGGTTCGATCTGCGGGTGCCGGTGCACCGGCCCGGTGTCGACGAGCTTGTGGTCGGCGGAGTCGGCGAGTCATCGGCCGAGGTGGCTGTCAGGGTTGCCCGCGCCCGCCAGTTCGCGCTCGAGCGTAACGGCACGCTCAATGCGTCGATCCCGGGTGCGCTGCTCGACTCGTTGGCACCGCTCGAGCCCAAAGCGCAGAAGCTGTTGCGCACTGAGCTCGAAAACGATCGGCTCACTGGTCGCGGCTATCACCGGGTGCGCCGTGTGGCGCGCACGCTCGCCGATCTCGAACCCGAGCACCACGACACGGTCCTTGAACAACACGTGGTGATGGCCTTGCAGTTTCGGGTGCGGCTATCGCCCTTGCTTCGTGGTCGTGCAGCATGAGCGCGGGCTGCTCCGACACCGACTCCCATGACCAGCACGCCCTGCCCGATGAGGCCTTCGCTGCGTCGCTCGCTGGCTTCGACCGGATGACCGTGAACCGTCTCAATGTGCTGCTCGCGCTCCTGTCGCCGGCTCAGGCGTTTGCCGTTGCCGCAGGTCACGAGCAACCTCACGGCTTGGTGCGACAACTCTTCGCACTCGAGGGCCTCGCGGCTGCATGGCGTCAGAGCGCGCTGCGGCGCCCACCCGAGATCGTGTACGAGCAGTGCCTGAGTGCCGGCGTGGCGGTGCTCATTCGCGGCCGCGATGGTTTCCCGTTGCCGTTACTGAACGACCCAGCGCCGGCCGCTGTGTTGTTCGTGCGCGGTGACCTCGCCCGAATCAGTGGACGCCGGGTGGGCATCATTGGTACCCGCAATGCCACCAGTTCGGGCCGCGATACGGCCACGATGCTCGGCCGAGATTTGGCGGCGCTGGGTGTGCACGTTGTGTCGGGGCTAGCCCGCGGTATCGATGGCTGCGCGCATCGTGGGGCTGTGTCGGTGGCCAACGGTGCGGCTCCGTTGGCGGTGGTGGCCTCGGGCCTCGATGTTGTGTATCCGCGAGAACACGCAGCGCTTTGGCAGCAGGTGGCCGAGCAAGGCGCACTCATCTCCGAAGGGCCGCCGGGCACGGTTCCCGAGGCCTATCGGTTTCCGCTTCGCAACCGAATCTTGGCGGCGTTCAGCGAGGTGTTGGTCGTGGTCGAGTCCCGCTCCAGCGGGGGTTCGCTCATCACTGTCAACGAAGCACGCGACCGGGGCATTCTCGTGATGGCAGTGCCCGGCGCGCTTCGCAATCGGGCATCCGAGGGAACCAACGCCCTGCTGGGCGACGGCTGTCCCATAGTTCTCAATGTCGACGATGTACTCATCGGTCTCGGTCTCGATTCGCGGCGCGCTGGGGGAGTTGCCTACGACCCCCGCCCGAGGCCGTCGGCCGCCGATACCGAACTGCTCGATGCGCTCAACGAGCCGCGAACACTCGATCATCTGGTGCTTGTGACTGGGCAGTCATTGGTCGACTGCGCAATGGGTCTCGCCCGACTGGAGGCCGACGGCTGGGTGCACCAAGTGAATGGCTGGTTCGAGGCGGCCGCCGACTCGGCGCTGTATGGCTTCAGGTCACCCACATGATCGCTAGAAACGAATACCCTCGTACCAATGCGTGGACCCACCGTTGCAGCCGAGGCGGCCGTTATCGAGCCGCACGACCAACTGTGGCGCGCTCACGATTTCGCCGACTCGCTCACGTCATCGTCGCCCAACACGGTGGCGGCATACAGCAGCGACATTGCTGGTTTCATCGAGTGGGCCCAGCGCTCGGGCATTACGTCGCCCGAGAGTGTCGATCGATTGGTCCTGCGTCGTTATGTCGCATACCTCACCACTCGACAATTCGCTCGCCGCAGCGTGTCTCGCAAGGTCGCTGGGTTGCGTCGGTATTTCCAGTGGCTGCGGCGTAGCGGTGCCATCACGCTCGATCCCGCGGTCAGCCTGCGTGCGCCAAGCGGCACTGGTCGGTTGCCGAAGGTGCTCTCGAGCGCCGACATCGATGTGCTGCTCGACGCTGCGAGTGCCGATGACGAACCCGAGTGGCGTCGCTTGCGCGACGATGCCGTGCTCGAGTTGTTGTACGGCAGCGGCATACGCGTCAGCGAACTCTGTGGCCTCGATGTCGACAGTCTCGACCTTGCCGGCTCGGCGGTATCCGTGTGGGGTAAAGGCAGCAAGCAGCGCCGAGTGCCGTTGTCGCCTCCAGCCTCAGCGGCGTTGTCGTCGTGGCTGCGTATTCGCGGCGAAGTTGTCGACGAATCCGCGGGCGCAGCGCTGTTCGCGAACGAGCGCGGCAAGCGACTCACGCCCCGCGACGTTCGGCGAATTGTTGACCGCCGGTCACCAGTTCCCACACATCCACATGCGCTACGGCATAGTTTTGCTACGCATCTGCTCGATGGTGGAGCCGATTTGCGTGCAGTTCAAGAACTGTTGGGGCATAGTGATGTCGCAACGACGCAGCGTTATACCCACGTCAGCAAGGAACGACTCCGTACCGTGTATTCACAAACGCATCCGAGGGCTTGAGACCATGAGGGAAAGCTTTGGGCGAGCCTCTGGCGACGAAGAACTGATGGGTTGGTGGGATCGCTGGTTAGACCATCGCGATCCCAAAGCACGTGAGCGCCTCATCGTGCACTACTCGCCTCTGGTCAAGTTCGTGGCTGGCCGTGTTGGTGCGGGTCTGCCCAACAGCGTCGATTCGGGCGACTTGGTGAGCGCAGGCGTGTTCGGTCTCATCGATGCGGTCGAGCGGTTCGACTCTGAGCGCGGCGTCAAGTTCGAAACCTTTGCGGTGCCACGTATTCGCGGCGCGATCTTCGACGGCCTGCGCCAACTCGACTGGGTACCTCGATCGGTGCGTAGCCGCGCTCGCGAGGTTGAGACTGCGTTCCACGATCTTGAGGCAAAGCTTGGCCGCAGCCCCAGCGACGAAGAGTTGTCGCTGCACCTCGGCATCACCAGCACCGAGTTCAGGCGCTGGCTCGCTGCCATTGCCTCCACCACCGTGGGTCCGCTCGACCGGGCGCTCGTTGCGGGCGTCGAGCCCACTTCGCTTCGCGGCGAAACGCCCGATAGCCCGGCTGGCGCCTACGAAGAAGGCGAAGTTCGCCAAGCGGTTCGCTCCGAAGTTCGCAAACTGCCCGAGCGCGAGCGCTTGGTGCTGTCGCTGTACTACGACGAAGGCCTCACACTTGCAGAAATCGGCGTGGTGCTCGGCGTCACCGAAAGCCGCGTGTCGCAGATTCACACCAAGTCGGTGTTGCACCTTAGGTCGCGTATGGCCTCCAGCGGTATGAGCTAGCGCTCCAATCGCTCGTCGCACTCACCTTTGAGTGCCAGTTTCCGCCGGCCAAATCACTGGCCGCCGACCTCGTTGGAGGTTGTCATGAACGCTTTGTTCGCTCTCGTAGCCCTTTGGGCGAGCGCTGTGTCCCCCTTGCCCTCGACCGTAACCCTGCCGCCATGCTTGTCGCCCCCGGTGCACGCCCGCGTTGTTGTGCAGTTCAGAGCCCCGCTGTGCCCATATTGCAGCGGTAAACGAGGTATCGAATATGCCACGAGCAGGCACGATGCAGTTCGGGCCGTGGCTGATGGTGTCGTTACATTCAGCGGCGTTGTGGTGGCCACCCGATACGTGATTGTCGCCCACACCGACCAAACCTTGGCCACCTACGGGATGCTCGCCGACTCCGCTGTGCGTAGCGGTGACCTGGTCACTGAAGGCCAAATCGTTGGGCATTCAACGTCGCGGCTGTATTTCGGCTTGCGCCACAGCGGCGTATACATCGACCCAGTGCCGCTACTCGCGCAGCGCCGCTGGCCAAGCCACCTCATCCCAGCCAACGGCGCACCACCGCGACCCACCCAAAAACGGCGACCAAGCTGCGAGATCGTTGCGGCAACCGGCGAAGTCACCCGATAGCATTGCCTGCGACTTGTCGTCCCGACCGGTCGAAAATCATTCGCATCTCGCACACACTGCGGTCGCCTCGGCGCCGTGCGAGCTGCCCGCCAACCGCAGTAGAGGAGAATGTCATGGCAGTCGTAACTACGCGCCAAATGCTCGAAGCCGGAGTCCACTTCGGTCACCAGACCCGTCGTTGGAACCCGAAGATGAAGCGATTCATCTTCGGCGAGCGCAACGGCATCTACATCATCGATCTCGAGCAGACGCTCCAGCGTGCCGAGGTTGCCTACAACTTCGTTCGTGAGTTGTCAGCCAAGGGCGGCACGGTGTTGTTCATCGGCACCAAGAAGCAAGCGCAAGATCCAGTGCGCAGCTACGCCGAAAAGAGCGGCATGCCGTACATCAACGAGCGTTGGCTCGGTGGCATGCTCACCAACTTCGAAACCATCTCCAAGCGCGTTGCCAAGATGCAGGAATACGAGCGCATGAAGATCTCGGGCGAGTTCGACGCCATGCCAAAGAAGGAAGCCCTGTTGCTGAGCCGCGAGCTCGAGAAGCTGCAGAAGAACCTCGGCGGTATCCGCGACCTCGGCCAGCGTCCCGACGCTGTGTTCATTCTCGACACCAAAAAAGAGCACATCGCTGTCACCGAAGCCAACAAGCTGAAGATCCCAGTGATCGCTGTTGTCGACACCAACGTCGACCCCGATGTCATCCAGTTCCCAATCCCAGGTAACGACGACGCAATCCGCGCCAACGCCCTGATGTGCCGCGTGATCGCCGAAGCAGTGGCCGAAGGCCGCTACATGGCATCGCGTCGCAATCCAAGCGCAGCGCCAAAGCGCACTGCCGAGCAGGACGCCGAGTTCGTGGCAGCGCAAGCCGATGCCCGTGCTCAGGCTGCCGCTGCACAGGCCGAGCGCGAAGCCCGCCTCGCCGCTGCACAAGCACCAACCGAAGTCGTCGCAGAAGCTGCTGCGCCCGACACCACCGACACTGCCGAAACCACGGAAGGCTGAACCATGGCTGTAAACGCAAAAGACGTCCAAGCATTGCGCCAATCAACCGGCGCCGGAATGATGGACTGCAAAAAGGCACTCGAGGAGTCCGACGGCGACGTCGAGAACGCCAAGCAGTGGCTTCGCGAAAAGGGCTTGGCTGCTTCAGCCAAGCGAGATGATCGCGAAAACACCCAGGGCCTCGTGGCCTTGCTCATCGAGGGCAATGTCGGTGCCATCGTCAAGCTCAAGTGCGAGACAGACTTCGTTGCCGCCAGCGATCAGTTCAAGGCCGAGGCCGCTGCGCTGGTGTCGTTGGTTGTTGCCAAGGGCGCCGATGCGGTAGCCGAGCACACCACGATCATCGACGATCTGCGCATCACCCTGAAAGAGAAGATCGAGATCGGCGATGTCGTTCGTATCGACGCCGCAGCCGGCAACACCATCGATTCCTACATTCACATGCAGGGCGGCCGTGGTGTGAACGCAGTGCTCGTCGAGATGTCGGGTGCTGGCTCTGAGCTCGCTCACGATGTCGCTGTGCACATTGCGTTCGCTCGGCCAAAGTACCTCAAGCGCGACGATGTTCCCGCCGAGGTGGTCGCTCACGAGCGTGCCACCCTCGAGACCATCACCCGCAACGAGGGCAAGCCCGAAGCTGCAATCTCAAAGGTTGTCGAAGGTCGCATCGTTGGCTTCTTCAAAGATGTCTGCTTGCTCGACCAGCCCTACGCCAAGGACGACAAGGTCTCGATCACGCAGCTCATCGGAGCTGCAAGCATTGTGAACTTCGCTCAAGTCGAGATCGGCTAGTTCGCCATGGCCTCGCCACGCTGGAAGCGCATTGTCTTCAAGCCGTCGGGCGAGGCCTTGGCCGGACCATCTGGGTCAGGCCTTGATGGAGCCACGTTGGCTCACACCGCACTCGAGATTCTCGACGTGCGCGAAAACCTTGGTGTCGATGTTGCCGTCGTCGTTGGCGGTGGCAACTTTTGGCGTGGTCGCACCGGCGCAATGACCGGCATGGATGCCACGCAGTCCGATCACATCGGCATGCTCGGCACCGTGATGAACGCCCTGGCGTTGCAAGACGCGCTCGAGCGCGCCGGCCAGCCAACCCGTGTGCAGTCGGCAATCGAGATGCCCAGAATCGCCGAGCCCTACATTCGTCGTCGCGCCATGCGTCACCTCGAAAAGGGTCGCGTTGTCATCTTTGCTGCCGGTACCGGCAACCCGTTTTTTACTACCGATACCGCTGCCGCGCTGCGCGCCGCCGAGATCGATGCCGATGCCTTGCTGAAAGGCACACACTCTGGCGTCGACGGCGTGTACTCAGCCGACCCGCGTATCGACCCCACCGCAACGAAGTACGACGAGATCAGTTACATGGATGTCATGAACAAAGATCTCAAGGTCATGGACTCCACTGCGATTGCGTTCTGCCGCGACAACAAGCTGCCCATCGTGGTGTTTGACATGTCGGCGCACGGTGCCCTGCGAGCAATTCTCGAAGGCCATCGCGTCGGCACCATCGTTCGCGACGCCTGATCAAACTCGGTTGTCCACACTCAGACGTTGGCGCGTCTGTAACCTGTGACCGTGATTGAAGAGACCATTCTGGAAGCCATCGAAAAGATGGACAAAGCCGTTGAGCACGTACAGTCCCAATTCACCACTGTGCGTACCGGCCGGGCAACACCTGCCTTGGTTGAGCGCATCATGGTCGACTACTACGGATCCACAGTGCCGCTGCAACAGTTGGCCGGTTTCCAAGTGCCCGAGGCTCGCCAACTGATTGTGAAGCCGCACGATCGTGCGTCGCTTGCCGCCATCGAAAAGGCCATTCGCGAAAGCGACCTTGGTATCTCACCCTCGAACGATGGCGTGGTGATTCGCCTCAACATTCCTGCGCTTACCGAGCAGCGCCGTAAGGAATACGTGAAGATCGTGAAGAACCTCGCTGAGGACGGACGCATTGCTGTTCGCAACCTGCGTCGCGATGCCCGCAAGCATCTTGAGGCAGCCGAGAAGGCCAGCGCCATTTCGGCCGACGAGCTCGAGCGTGCCGAAAAGGACATGGAAAAGATCACGCACGATCACGTCGAACTGATCGATAAAGCCTTCATCCGCAAAGAGCAAGAGTTGCTCGAAGTATGAACCACGCCGTAGCTGTGGCCGATATGAACGGAGTAACCCAATGAGTGACGACGTATGGCGCAATCGCGGACGCGAAGACGAAGATTTCGGCCCGCCGCTGTTTGGCGACGACTCCGATTCGGGAACTCACGAACGTCCGGCAGCGCGCAAGCGCGATAAACCAATCGTGTTCGATGACAGCACCGGTTCGCTGCCGCATTGGACCGAGCCGCCAACTGGCGAGATTCCTCGGCCACGTTCGGGTGATGCCGACGAAGTGCGCGACCCCACCGACGACCTCGACGTGTGGTCATCGTTTTCGGGGCAGGCACCGGTGTGGAACGACGATCCGGTCGACGACACGGGTCGTTCGTCCGACGATTACTCCGACTCGATTCGCGTGCCGTCATCGGCCGACGTCACCGCCGCCGAGGATCAGTACTTCGATGTCACTGATGCAGACATCAGCGGCGCCGTAGCGCGCCGCGGACCTGGCCGCATCACCATCGGCACCGACCCAACCGGCGAGGGCATCGGACGACCCACGCCGTCAAAGGGCAGGGCGCGCACATCGCGCGACGAGCAGCAGCGCGCGGCGCGCAGCGCTCGTCCAGCCGGCTCGGTTCGCGCCGCGCCAGCACAGTCATCGAAGTCCACTGCCGGAGTCGGCGGGCGCGACATGCCAACCGCTGTGGCCGTTGGTGCGCTGATGTCGGCGGTGTTTGTTGGCGCCATCATTTGGAAGCCACAGGCCGTGTTGGGAATCGTGGTCATCATCATCGGCCTTGCCGCTGTCGAATACTTCGAGAAGGTCACCGAAAAGGGCTATCAGCCCGCAACCGTTGTCGGCATCGTTGCCTGCGTCGCCGCCCCACTCGCCGCCTACTGGGTCGGCGAGCGAGCGGTTCCGCTTGTGTTGATCTTTGCGTTCATCGCCGGATCCGTCACGTTCATCGGCGCTCAAGGGCTGAGCTCGAGCCCGATGCCGAACATGGCGATCACCACACTCGGTGTCAGCTGGATCGGCCTTGCTGGCGCGTACGGCGGCCTGATCTTGGGAGCGCAAACGTCGGGTCTGATCCCCGGTCACGCCGGAACCGACACGTTGCTGCTGCTTGCAGTTGGCGTGGTCGTGAACGACGTGGGGGCATTGTTCGTTGGTTCGGCTGCGGGTCGCACGCCACTTCGCGGATGGATCAGCCCAAACAAGTCAGTCGAGGGTTTCATCGGCGGTGCGTTGCTCACCATCATCGCGATGGTCGTCATCGGTATTGCGGGCAAGAGCGACACATGGAGCAATCCAAACCTCGTGCTGCTCGGCGTGGTCATCGCGATTATGGCGCCACTCGGCGATCTCACCGAGAGCATGTTCAAGCGCAACCTCGACGTCAAAGACTTCGGCAGCATCGTGAAGGGCCACGGTGGCATCCTCGATCGCTTCGACGGTTTCTTATTCACGCTGCCAGCAGTCTTCTACCTGATGATGGTGCTTGAGCCGTGGGTGAGCGCCGCTCCGAAGTAGTCAACTGCGGCGATGATCCGCGTGCGACGTACTTTCGTGCCGTGTAGATGACAGAATTGGCGGGTCATGTGTGCCCAACGCGTTGCCATTGCTGGCTCAACAGGTTCTATCGGCACTCAAACTCTCGATGTGGTTCGCGCTGAACCTGGCGAGTACGAGATCGTGGCGCTCGGTGTGGGCTCCTCGATCGAGGCGCTCATCGCCCAGGCCAACGAATTTCGACCCAAGCTTGTGGTCGTTGCCGACCCCACCAAGCGCGCCGCAGTTGCCAGTGCGCTGCCCTTTGCCGAAGTTGTTGGTGACCTTGCCGCGTTGGTCGACGACGCCGATGTAGTGGTCAACGGGGTGGTGGGCTTCGCTGGCCTTGCGGTCACGGTGGCCACGCTTCGCGCTGGCAAACGATTGGCGCTGGCCAACAAAGAGAGTCTCATTGCTGCCGGTCCGGTTGTGCAGCCGCTGCGATCGATTGCAGGCGCCGAACTCGTGCCGGTCGATTCCGAGCATTGCGCAGTGCACCAGTGTTTGCGTTCGAGCGCCCGTCCGGGTGCCGAGTTGTCCCGCATCGTGCTCACCGCCAGCGGTGGGCCGTTTCGTGGCCGCACCAGCGCCGAGCTTGCCAACGTTGGCGTCGAGCAAGCGCTGAACCACCCCACATGGAAGATGGGCCCCAA
Organism: Actinomycetota bacterium; assembly: GCA_026393695.1. Lineage (GTDB taxonomy): Bacteria > Actinomycetota > Acidimicrobiia > Acidimicrobiales > Ilumatobacteraceae > WLMZ01. The sequence goes on along the minus strand of JAPKZR010000316.1, from coordinate 1,699 downwards.
GATCACCATCGATTCGTCCACGTTGATGAACAAGGGGCTCGAGGTCATCGAGGCACACGAACTCTTTGGCACGCCCTACGACCAGATCGACGTTGTGGTGCATCCACAATCGGTGATCCACTCGATGGTCGAGTTCACCGATGGTGCCACCATTGCGCAACTCAGCATGCCCGACATGCGCCTTGCCATCGGATACGCGCTGGCCTATCCCAACCGCATTGCCACACCGTTTGGGCGAATCGATTGGACCGCCTTGGCTCGCCTCGATTTCGAAGCTCCCGATGTCGCCACCTTTCGCTGCCTCACCTTGGCCTATGCGGCCGGGCGGGTGGGTGGCTCGGCTCCAGCGTGGCTCAGCGCGGCCAACGAAGAGGCCGTCGACGCGTTCCTTGCAGGTCGCATCCGTTGGAGCCAAATTGCCGAGATTTGCGACGCCGTACTTCAGCAGCACCACGAGACAACCGATGTAAGACATATGACCGTCGATGACATCGTGCAGGCCGATGCCCTCGCACGTCGCATAGCGCACGAGGAGCTCGCCCGATGAGCAACACATACACCAAGGTTCGAAATGAGATCGTTGCTGGCGGAGCAGTCGATGCCCTCGATGAAACAGTCGGCGGCTTGAGGGCGGTCGTCGGGGTAGGGGCGTTACTGGCCTTGCTCGTGGCGCTGGCTGTCTCGAACATCTGGATCTTTGTGTTCGTGGTGGGCTTGTTGGCTTCGGTGTTCTTGCACGAGGTCGGACACTTCGTGACGGCGCGTCGCTCAGGCATGAAGGTCACTCAGTTCTTCATGGGCATGGGGCCACGTTTGTGGAGTTTCCAGCGCAACGGAGTCGAGTACGGCGTTCGCGCTCTACCGATTGGCGCATTTGTGCGCATCGTGGGCATGAACAACCTCGACGAAACCGATCCTGAGGACGAACCGGTTACGTATCGCAGCAAGTCGTATCCAAAGCGACTGCTCGTCATCACCGCCGGCTCGATGATGCACATGGTCATCGCCATCGTGCTGCTGTTCGGCGTGTACAGCGTGGCAGGCAAGAACAGTGCCACAGGCGAGGTGGCCTTTGTGGGTATCGAGGTTGGCGGCCCGGCCGAGAAGGCTGGCGTGCTGCTCGACGACATTGTGCTGAGCAACGACGGTGTTGCCGTCACGTCAGCCGACCAATTCGTTGCTCTGGTGCATCAGCACAAGCCAGGCGACATTGCCGACATCGAAGTGCTCCGTGCTGACAAGACCCTCACGGTGCCAGTGAAGCTCGGCACCAATCCGAATCCGGGCAGCGAAGGTCTCGCATACTTGGGTGTGAGTTCGGCCGATAAGTCGGCCTTTCAGAACATCCCCCTCGCCGAGGCGTTCACGAGTAGCTTCACCGACCTTGGCTCGGCGGCATGGCAGAGCGTGAAAGGCGTGGTGACGGTGATGAACCCCGCCAACATCATTTCGCACCTTACGGGCGCCAACACCGACCAATCGACCCAACCGGTCACTGTGTACGGCATTAGCCGTTTGAGCTCGTCTATCGGCCAAGAGACCGGTCTGGCGGGCATTCTGCTCACGCTTGCTGGCATCAATGTGTTCGTCGGCCTGCTCAACCTGTTCCCGCTGCTTCCGTTCGATGGTGGTCACGCCGCAATTGCCACCTACGAACGACTCCGTTCGCGGCCTGGACGGCGCTACACCGCCGACGTCG
>JAPKZR010000168.1 GCA_026393695.1 Actinomycetota bacterium | reverse complement strand
GCGGGTTGTATGGGCCCACCTGGTACGGGAACTGACCATCGGCTGCGAGCAAGGTGATCTCGACGGTGTTGGCGTCGATTGCCTTGGTGGAGCCAGCGGTGATGTATGCCTTCAGGTTGCTGCCGGCCAAGCGGTCCATCGTGGCGACGACATCAGCAGAGGTGAAGTCCTTGCCATCGTGCCACTTGACACCCTTGCGGAGGTTGAAGGTCCAGACGCTGCCGTCGTCGTTTGGCTTCCACGACTCGGCCAGCATTGGCGACAAGTCGGCGCCCAAGGTGTTCACGAGGTACTCGAACGAAACGACCACTGGGGTGTAGGTGCCCAAGTTGGCCATGGCCACTGGGTCGAGAGGACCGGCTGGCTTCTGCGCAGCGATCTTGAGGGTGCCACCCTGCTTGATGGAGCCAGTCGCTTCGGTAACAGCAGTGCTGTCGCCGGTGACCGAATCACCAGTGGTGCCGGCTGGGGTCTTCTCATCTGAACCGCAAGCGGCGATGATGGTGCCCATGAATGCGACGCCGAGACCGAGGACCGAGCCACGAGTCACGAAGGTGCGACGCGAGATGGCGCCAGCGGCGTAGCTGTCGATCAGGTTGTTCTCGAGTGGGCCGACGCTGCGTCGGGCACGATCAAGTTTCGAAAAATTCATTTCTCTCCCCATGTGATTGGTCCGAGTAGAGGTCTCCCGGAACTCTTGGGACGTTAGTTGCGGGTATATGGAGTGTCAAGAATCCTTGACAATTCATACACCGTTTCCGGAACGTTCGTTCTGTGATTCATGGGTGCTCCGCCGGTCACTTTGCAGCGGTCTGAGCCATGCGCTTACGGGTTGTCAGCGCTCGGTAGTGTCGAGCGTCAATCGTCGCCAACCAAAGGACCATCGTGTCTCAACGCGTTCTCATCACAGCCGCAGCGGCGGGTATCGGTCGGGTCATCGCCGACACGTTCGCTGCGTCTGGCGCCACCGTTCATCTCTGCGATATCAACGAGGGGGCCATTTCTCTGTGTCGCGCTGAGTCGCCCTCGCTGCAGGCCACTCAGGTCGATCTCGCCGACCCAGCGATGGTGGACCAGTGGATCGACATGGCCATTGCCGATATGGGCGGCGTGGATGTATTGATCAACAACGCTGGCACCAAGGGCCCCACCGCGATGGTCGAAGACATCTCGATCGACGAATGGCACGCCTGTTTAGCGGCAAGCCTCGACTCGCACTTCTTGTGCGCTCGGCGAGTTGCTCCATTGATGAAGGCCCAGGGCCACGGATCGATCATCAACATGTCGTCGATGGCAGGCGTATTTGGCTATGGAATGCGCACACCATATGCAGCGGCGAAGTGGGCCGTCATTGGCCTCACGAAGTCGCTTGCTATTGAACTCGGGCCTTCTGGAGTTCGATGCAACGCCATTTGCCCAGGTTCGGTTCGTGGCGAGCGCATGGACGGCGTGATTGCAGCCGAGGCCGAACTCCGCGGTGTACCTGCATCGGTTGTCGAGAACGAATACGTTTCTGGGCAGTCGCTGAAACGGTTCGTTGAAGCATCAGATGTGGCAGCGATGTGCCTGTTCCTGGCATCGCCCGCATCGGCGATGATCTCGGGTCAGGCCATCGGAGTAGACGGCAATACCGAGACCTATCACCTGTAGGCCTCTGTGGCTCAGAGTTGCGGGTCGACCAACACTCGGCCGCGCATGCCACCCACCAAAATGCGGTCGAGTTCGGCCGGCAGTTGGTCGAGGCCAACCACCTGAGCAACCTCGAGGCCAACCACCTGAGCAACCTCGGTGTCGAGCCATGTTGGACGAAGGTCTGTGGCGATGCGCTGCCACATAGCAATGCGTGGCGCCAACGGCGTCTGCACGCTGTCGATGCCGAGCAGGTTCACGCCGCGCAAGATAAACGGATGCACCGTGGTACCCAGATCGGTGCCGCCGGTGAGACCGCTGGCTGCAACAGAGGCGCCGTAACGCAGGGTGCGCAATACGTAGGCCAAGGTGGAGCCGCCGACACAGTCGACCGAGCCGGCCCAACGCTCGCGCTCGAGCGGACGGGTGGACTCGCCCGATGTCTCGGCGCGATCGATCACTTCGCTAGCGCCCAATGAGCGCAACCAATCGGCTTGATCGACTTTGCCGGTGCTGGCAACAACTTCGTGGCCCCGAGCAGCGAGCATGCCAACGGCCATTGAACCAACGCCGCCGGTTGCGCCGGTGACCAACACTGGTCCGGCTCCGGCGACAAGCCCAGCGCGCTCGAGGGCGTCTACCGACAGCGCCGCCGTGTACCCAGCCGTGCCGACCATCATTGCGGTGCGGGAGTCGAGGCCCACTGGCATCGGAACGATCCACGCCGAGGGGATCCGCGCGAACTGGGCGTAGCCGCCGTGGTGAGCAACACCGATGTCGTAACCGTGGGCCAGCACCGACGCGCCAACTGCGATGGCTGGGTCGTTGCTCTCGACCACCACGCCAGCCAGATCGATGCCAGGAATGATGGGGTCGATGCGCGCCACCCGACCAGTTTCGGAGCCAACAAGGCCGTCTTTGAAGTTGATGCCCGAATACTCAACTCGGATCAACACGTCGCCGTCGCCAAGTTGGTCGTTCGAGAGTTGCGTGACGGAGCGGGTCCAGCCCGACTCAGACTTGCCAACGGTAAATGCGCGAACGGTGCTCATGGTGTACTCCTGTTTGTGACGCATGTTGGTCAGGCGACCACGCCAAGGTAGTGGGGAGCACACTCGATTGGACACGCGAGCTGCGTGTGGCGGGGGCGGACCGGAGTCGGCACCCCCGCCACACGGCTTATGACTCGAGTGAGATTGGTTCGTCGTCTTTTGCGCCGAAGGTATCGACGTCGCCATCGAGGCCTGCTTGGCCACGTACCTTCTCGGAAATTTCGACCATGAGCTGCGGGTTGGCCTGCAGGTAGTTCTTCGCGTTCTCGCGACCCTGGCCAAGCTGCTCACCTTCGTAGGTGAACCATGCGCCCGACTTTTTAATAATGGACATCTCGACGCCAAGATCGAGCAGCGAGCCCTCGCGGCTGATGCCCTTGCCGTACATGATGTCGAACTCGGCCTGACGGAACGGCGGTGCAACCTTGTTCTTGACGACCTTGACGCGTGTGCGTGAGCCAACCACTTCGGCGCCATCTTTGATGCTCTCGATACGACGAATGTCGAGGCGGACCGACGAGTAGAACTTGAGCGCACGACCACCAGGGGTTGTCTCGGGCGAACCGAACATGACGCCGATCTTTTCGCGCAACTGGTTGATGAAGATGGCGACCGTGTTGGTCTTATTGAGGTTGCCCGTGAGCTTGCGCAATGCCTGGCTCATCAAGCGGGCCTGCAGACCAACGTGGGTGTCACCCATCTCGCCTTCGATTTCGGCGCGAGGTGTGAGCGCCGCCACCGAGTCAATGACGACCACATCGAGAGCGCCGGAGCGCACCAGCATGTCGACGATCTCGAGGGCCTGCTCGCCAGTGTCTGGCTGCGAGATGAGCAACTGATCGACATCGACGCCGATGGCACGGGCGTAGATGGGATCCATTGCGTGCTCAGCATCGACATAGGCGCAAATGCCACCGTTGCGTTGCGCTTCGGCAACCACGTGCATGGCCAAGGTGGACTTACCCGAGGACTCTGGGCCGAAGATCTCGACCACACGACCGCGGGGCAGACCGCCAATGCCGAGTGCGAGGTCGAGCGCCAAGGCGCCGGTGGACACCGTGTCGATGCCCAACGATGTCTTTTCGCCCATACGCATGATGGAGCCCTTGCCGAACTGCTTATCGATCGATGCCAGCGCCATCTCGAGCGCCTTTTCACGTTCCATCGCCATGATGTTCTCCCTACTTCTTTCGTTCTTGGTTGTCTGTCTCAGTAATCGCTGCGGGGCCAATAACGCAGGCCCGATTCGCTGAGCGGCACCATACGAAAGGGGTGTTACAGGGTTACTGGGAACCCTGAACCACATTCGAAGAAGTACTGCGAGCGGCGAACGACAGGAGTGTAACTTCGTACAAGCGTTCGATCAAGCATTCGAAGCGGGAATCTGCAAAATCGTCTCGGCAGCACGCGCGAGCCACTCATCAGAGGGCGGATCCATCAGCAATTCAGTCGCAAACCAGATCGTGTAACTGAACGGATACAGCACCACGGGAAGCACGAGCGCCACGATTCCAAGCACCACCATCAGCGGCGTGACGGCGACATCGGGATACGTGATCACCACCGACACTCCCCCGGCAAGCACGAGCGTTGCCAGCATGATCATCACGTTCATCGTGGCGGCGCCCAGCTCGAAGCCATCGTGACCGCGTTGCACAGACAAGCCACAGTGCTGACACGAGTCGTAACGACGGAACCAACCACGACGAAAGCCGGGACGATCACCGCACCAGGCGCACTGCAGCAGCAGTGCTCGGCGAAACATCAGCGGCACCGTTGGGCGAGTCACAGGCATGCCTTCAGCGTAACTACCACTTCGGGGCTGTCGGAGATGCGATGATTGCACCCGTGCGCAACTCACTTTCAGGATTGTTGTTTGGCGCCGCCGCTGCGCTCGGAAGCCTCGCCCTTGGCGGCGCATGGCTACAGGTCACTTCGTTCTCCACTGGTCGCTCAAACGACACAAGCCACCAAGTGCTCAGCGACGCAGCGATACGCAACGAGATCGCACTCGTTGTCGCCCAGGCCACGGCCCCTACGCTGGGACAAAACCCAGCGCTCGTGCAGCAAGTAGTCGCAGCGGGCGCGGCCACTGGCGAGGGCTCCGATCTCTTGGCTGGAGTCATCGCCGAAGCGCACGCCCACCTCATCGGCGAAAGCACCAAGCCAGTGTTCATCACTGCCGAGCAGATGGTTCCGTTGGTCGGCAATCAACTCGCCGCCACCGTTGCCCCTGCAGCCATTGCGGTGCCAACAGTTGGCGCAATGTCGACCACCCGTCAGATCCTGAACTGGCTGGTTCCCATTTCGGGTGCCGCCGCAACCTTGCTGCTACTTGCCGGCCTCGCCACCCGACCCAATCGGGCCGAACAACTACGGGCGCTGAGCATGTTGTTGCTCGGCACAGCACTGATGCTGGTGATCGTCGGATTCATCGTGCCCGCGCTGCTCCTTCCGCTGTTCTCGGACGACCCATGGGCGGCAATCTTGCCCAGCATGGCCCGAGACACCCTGGGACGGTTGATGCTCGCCGCCGCATTCATCAGCCTTGGCGGAGTCGCGTGTTATGCCGCAGCAGCGGCCACTCGGCGCCGCGACCGCTGGTCACAACCAATACGCACGC
>JAPKZR010000250.1 GCA_026393695.1 Actinomycetota bacterium | reverse complement strand
TTCGCTCACCCAGTCAGGCAACTCATCAACGACGGCGTGGCTCATTCTGGCCGGCTGGGCAGTGTTCGCACCCGCAGCAGCCACCCGCTTGTTCCGTTGGGAATGAGCTAGTTCGAGCGCTCGGGCTCCGGCGCTGGTGGCACCTTGTCGAACGCACTGGTCACTTGCTCGTAGGTCAGCAGGTCGTCATCCCCACGCTTGCGGATGTAGCTCGAGTCGAGATTGGCGCCGTCTTTGTACGGGCCGAAATACATGTAGATGATGATGCCCCACAGGTAGAACGAGCCGCCGACCTTCATGATCGCCCCAGCGATCTGCTGATCGTTGGCCACGGTAAGACCCCACACGCGCACTGGCACGTTGTAGTGCTTGTACACCGGGCCCTCGGCAAATGTGAGCCAACCGGCGGGAACCGTGGGCACGATGCTCTGCAAGAACAAGTAGCCCATCCGTGCCGGCCAACTGATGTGCAGTTCTTTGAACGGACCAAGCACCGGCATCCACATCAGCAACGCCGACATCACGAGCAAGAAGTGAATCGAGTAGTGCAGCACGCCGATCTGAGTCGAGGTGTTCACCACCCCTGGGATGTGCGTGATCATCACGGTGAGATTGAACAGCACGCCCGCCACCACTGGCTTCGACATGAACCGCACAAACTTGTAGCCGCGCCCGTGGCCCACAATGAGCCGCAGCAGCCACTCGGGCATCGAGAGCAACGCCAACGGTGGCAAGAAGTAGGCCAGGATCATGTGCTGCAACATGTGCACCGAATAGAGGTACTGCTCGCCGATGTCGTGCACGGGCCAATCGCTGGCGCCCCACAACATGACCATGGTGAGCACAAACAGCCACTTTTGCCGAGTGGTGACGACGACGCCTCCGGGCCCTACGGCGCGAGGCCCGATGACGCGCACCGAATAGACCCATGCGCCAATGAGAAATGCGATCAACGCCCAGACTTCAAGGTGAAGTTGAAAGGCCCACGGATCGGCGGTGATATCGAATGCGGCCAACATATTGGCCCCCTTCCGGCTTAGTTGCCGGCGAAGAACTGGAACGTGCAGAGCGCAGCGAGGTAGACGCCCACTGCAAGGAACAGACCCGAGTAGAACAACCAAGAAAAGATCTTGTTGTCGAAACGCAGGTGCATGAAGAAGCTGACGACCGTGACGAACTTAATGACCATCAAGATCAGCAGCACTGGCATAAACAGCGAACCGACATCGACATAGGTGAGAGCGACTTCGAGACCGGTGAGCAACGCCAGAACCAACGCCACCTTCACATAACCCATGTCGGTCAAGCCGTGGGCGTGCGCGCCATCGTCGTGAGCATGGCCCTCGTGGGCGTCGGCGACTTCAGTTGCGTGTTGAGTGCTCATGCTCAGGACCTCACGAAGGAATCAGGTAGACGAGAGTGAAAATGATGATCCACACGATGTCGACGAAGTGCCAATACAGGCCGATCATCTCGACCACTTCGGCCTTGTCGCCAGGAATACGGCTGCGGCTCACCATGCCCACAAGCGCCATCAGCATGATGATGCCGACGGTGACGTGAACACCGTGGAAGCCCGTAAGCGTGAAGAAGCTTGAACCAAACAAGTTGGTGGTGAAGCCAAGACCCTCGTGGACGAACTCGGTGAACTCGAACACCTGAGCGCCAACGAACGTGGCACCAAGCAACGCCGTCACGGTGAGCCAGGTCATCGTGTTGCGGTCGTCGCGACGCTGAGCTGCCGAAACGGCGAGCACCATTGTGAGCGAGCTCATCAACAGCACGAACGAGCTGATTGAGGTGAGCGGAATGTTGTACAGCTGCGACGGCGTGGGCGAACCCTCGTGGCGGCCGCGATACAACATGTAGGTCGAGATGAGTCCGCCGAACAGCAAGCATTCGCTGCCGAGGAACATCCACATGGCGAGCTTGTTGTTGGACAAGCCGGTGCTGGTGGTGTGGCCGTGGGCGTGGTCGTCGTGACCATCCGCTGGTGGCGTGTGAACTGCTACGTCAGCCAAGGGTCGCCAACTCCTTCGTGGGGCCACCATCGACTGGTGGGTCGTAATCGGATTCGTCAGCGACCGATGGTTCCATCGACCAGCCGAACATTGCGAGCAAGATCACGACGCCGCCGAACACTGCGAGCAGTCGAGCAAAGATGAGGCCGTAGGCGACGATAGGCAGGCCAACGGCCAAGATGATTGGCCAATACGACGGCGATGGCAAGTGAATGTGTTTGTCGGCCCGAGTTGCCTCGTCGGCCATGATCTCTTCGTACGTGGACACCTGATGAATCTCGCCGGTGGCTTCGTTCTCTTCGTACTTGCGATGGAAGAACTCGTCGAGTTCGTGCACCGTTGGGATTGCATCGAAGTTGTGCTCTGCCGGAGGACTCGAAGTCATCCACTCGAGGCTGCGGGCATCCCAAGGATCGGCAGGAGCAACTGGTGCGGTGCGGTAGGTGTAGATCACGTTGATCAAGAACATCAGCACGCCGATGGCGAGCACGAACGAACCAACGCTGGCAACACGGTTCCAGAATGCGAGGTTGAAGAAACCCTGGCCGGCACGGAACTCGGTCCAGACCTGCATACGGCGTGGCTGACCCTGCAAACCAAGGATGTGCATCGGGCCGAACGTGAGGTTCATGCCCAGCACCATCAGCCAGAAGTTCCACTTGCCCAGACGCTCGTTGAGCATCTTTGCGAACATCTTTGGCCACCAGTAGTAGAAGCCAGCGAAGAGGCCGAACACAGCGCCACCGAACAGCACGTAGTGGAAGTGAGCAACGATGTAGTACGTGTCGGTCTGCTGAGTGTCGGATGGCGCTACAGCGTGGGTTACGCCCGAAAGGCCACCGATGGTGAACTCAATGATGAGGCCGACTGCAAACAACATGGCCGTGGTGAAGCGCAACTTGCCGCCCCACAGGGTCATGGTCCAGTTCACGATCTTCACGCCGGTTGGCAGCGCAATGGCCATCGTGGCCACCGAGAACACGGCGACGCTGACAGGACCAAGGCCGCTGGCGAACATGTGGTGAGCCCACACACCCCAACCAAGGAAGCCGATGGCCGCACCGGAGAACACCACGAACTTGTAACCGAACAGTGGCTTCTTCGAGAACACCGGCAGCACTTCGCTGACGATGCCAAACGACGGCAGCACCAAGATGTACACCTCAGGGTGTCCAAAGATCCAGAACAAGTGCTGCCACAGCAGCGGATCAGCGCCCTTTTCGACGCTGAAGAACGCAGCACCAAAGTTGCGCTGGAAGCTGAGCAAGAACAACGCCACCGTGATGACCGGGATTGCGAAAAGCAACAAGAACTGCACGACCAACACCATCCAGGTGAAGATCGGCATCTTCATCAGGCTCATGCCCGGTGCACGCATGTTCAGCACGGTGACAATCAAGTTGATGGCACCGGTGAGCGAAGCAATACCGGTGATCTGCAGACCCAACGCCCAGAAGTCGACACCGTGGCTTGGTGAGAAGGCCAAGGCAGTGTTGGGTGCATACGCGAACCAACCGGAGTCGGCAGCGCCGCCCAAGAACCACGACGTGTTCAAGAAGATGCCACCGAAGAGGAAGCACCAAAAGCCAAAGGCGTTGAGGCGAGGGAAGGCAACGTCTCGTGCACCGATCTGCAGTGGTACGAGATAGTTGGCGAACGCTGCAGCCATCGGCATCACGAACAAGAACACCATCGTGGTGGCATGCATCGTGAACATCTGGTTGTATGCGCCAGCGCTGAGCACCTTGTTGTTTGGTGCAGCAAGTTGCAGACGAATGAGCAAGGCCTCGACGCCACCAATGACGAAGAAGGTCATGGCGACGACGCCGTACATGATGCCGAGCTTCTTGTGGTCGACAGTGAAGACCCATGAGCGCCAGCCGGTGCTCTCGACGGGTCGTTTGAACACACCAAAAGACGTGCTCGGCGTGACATACGCAGATCCGCTACCAGCAAGTGCTGGAACTGAGTTTCGTTCGGAAATGGCCATCTACGTTGCTCCGTTACTTCCGCTCGGTGAGGTACGCGACGAGTTTGTCAATTTGGTCCTCGGTGAGTCCTAGGTTCGGCATGCCTCGGTACTTACCACCGGTGGTGGCGAGCTTCGTTGGATCGGCATACATCGGCTTTTTGGCCGGGGGATTGCGCAGCCACTCGCGCAGTTGCACCGTGTCGAGACACTGTGGCGTGACGCCTTCGAGATAGGCGGCCGTGAACTGATCAGGCGGCGTGTTCCAGAG
>JAPKZR010000315.1 GCA_026393695.1 Actinomycetota bacterium | reverse complement strand
GATTTTGTTCCATTGAGCGGACAGCCATGCATCAACGGCCAACCGATCTGGAAGGAAATCTATGTCAACAACCACACCCTCATCCGGCGCGGCGCGTCGCAACCCACGTCGTCGCGGTCCACGCGATAACGAATCAGGTGCACCCCGTCGTCCATCTACCCCAGGCGCTGCTGCACAGCCAGCCCAACACGCTGTCGACCTGTCGCCTTCGACCGCACCGGTCATTGATGCAGCCGACTTCGCTGTTCTGAACGTGCCTGCGCCCATCGTGGCCGCACTGGCCCGTGGCGGCGTCACGGCTCCGTTCCCCATTCAGAGCGCAACCTTGCCCGACTCGTTGGCCGGACGCGACGTACTCGGCCGCGGCAAGACCGGTAGCGGCAAGACCATTGCCTTCGCTATCCCTACGGTGGTGCGTTTGTCTACCTCGGGTGGTCGCCGCGAAACCAAGCGTCCTCGTGCGCTCATCTTGGTGCCAACCCGCGAACTCGCGAACCAAGTTGCCGAAACGCTTGCACCGATCGCCAACGCAATGTCGTTGAAGGTCACCACAGTGTTCGGTGGCGTGGGCCAAGGCCCACAGGTCACTGCGCTGCGGATGGGCGTCGACATTCTTGTTGCGTGTCCCGGCCGCCTTGAAGACCTCATTGCACAACGTCATTGCCGCCTCGATCAGGTCGAGGTCACCGTGCTCGACGAAGCCGACCATATGGCCGACCTCGGCTTCTTGCCGGCCGTGAAGCGCTTGCTCGATCAGACCCCCGGCGATGGTCAGCGTTTGTTGTTCTCGGCCACGCTCGATAACGGCATCGACGTCTTGGTGCGTCGCTACCTCACCGATCCGGTTGTCCACTCGGTGGATCCCGAGGTTGCGCCGGTCTCGACAATGACCCACCACGTGTTTGCAGTCAGCGCTGCCGATAAGCCAACGATCATTCGCGAGTTGGCTCAAGGACAAGATCGTTCGCTGTTGTTCACCCGCACGAAGCACGGCGCCAAGAAGCTTGCCAAGGTGCTCACTGCTGCGGGCATCCCCGCGGTAGAGATGCACGGCAACCTGTCGCAGAACGCCCGCGAGCGCAACCTTGAGTCGTTCTCGGCTGGCACCACCCGCGTGCTCGTCGCTACCGACATTGCTGCGCGCGGCATTCATGTTGATGACATCGCGCTTGTTGTCCATGTCGATCCACCAGCCGAGCACAAGGCCTATCTGCACCGTTCGGGTCGTACCGCTCGCGCCGGCGCCGAAGGCGTGGTTGTCACGCTGATGACGCCCGAGCAGGTTGGCGACGTGAAGTCGTTGGCTCGCGCCGCCCGCATCGAGCCGATTATCACCCGCGTTGCGCCTGGGCACTCGATGCTCGAAGCGCTTGTTGGCCCAGCGGCCGAATACGTGAAGCCGTCGGCAGTTGCATACGACGAACCAGCCGCTCGTGGTCCACGTCAGCCCTCTACACATCGTGGGGCCCGCCCCGGCTCGTCGGGTTCGAAGTCGGGCTCGGGCCGCTCGAGCGCGGGTCATTCGGCATCGGGTCGTCAAGGCTCGGGTCGTCAGGGTTCTGGCCGCTCACGCTGACCCGGCGACGCCTCGTCGGCGTCACTGTTTGAGTCGTTCTACACTCGTCGCATATGCAACATGATGGAGTCGAAGAGATCGTCGATGGCGACACCGTGTGGCGTTTCGATCGAGCCTTCATGTTGTCGAACTGGACATGCATTTGGGGGAGAGGCTGCCAAGGCATTCTGCCCACTCCAGCCGAACACCTTGGGCACGGTTGCTGCTCGTTCGGAGCCGAAATCGACGGCGACGACGAAGCGCGTCTGGTCGAGGCAAGCGCCGCCGCATTGCGACCCGAACGGTTCGAGAACTTTGCTGCGGCTGCCGATGGAGTATTCAGCGACGACACGTTCACAAACACTCGTGTCGTCAACGGAGCCTGCATCTTTTTGAATAGCCCGGGCTTCGTTGGTGGCGCCGGATGTGCGTTGCATCTGGCGGCAACCGACGTCGACGAATCGCCTATTGATTGGAAGCCATCGGTGTGTTGGCAGCTGCCAATCCGCGTCGAGTGGGAAATGCGCGACGACGGTATTGAGCTTGCCAATGTGCGTGGGTGGCAGCGATCTGATTGGGGGGCCGACGGCGAGGCGATGTCGTGGTGTTGCACCGAAGGCACCGCTGCATATGTGGGCGATCAGCCGGTGTTCGAATCGCTTGCCGAAGAACTCGGTGCGATCACTGGCAAAGCCGTCGCCGTCGAGCTTCGACGGCGTTTAGCGCAGCCGGAGCCTGACATGATCCACAAATGAACGTCGACGAACTACTGCGCAGTCGTCACGTCGGCGATGCCGATGCTTTCCTGCAGCACATCGGGCCGGGCACAGATCTCATCGTGCCAATTGCCAATGGCGAGCCGGTCACGTTGCTGAACGCGCTCGAGCGTCGTGCCGCCCAGAACCCGGGGAGTTTGCACGACGTAACGGTGCACCAGATGCATGCGCTGCGCGATCGGCCGATGATGCATCTGGAGTTCGGCGATCATCTCGTGCATCGCTCGTACTTCTTGTCGCATGTGACGCGTCCATGTTTTCTTGCGGGCACTGTCGACCTTGTTCCGAACCACTTCTCAGAGGTGTACGACGTGCTGCGTCGTCGGGCGGCGAAACCGGTTGTGGTTGCCGCGGTGTCGCCTCCTGACAAGCACGGGAACTTCTCGCTTGGAGTAAGCGCCGATTATGCGGCGAGCTTCATCGGGCGAGCCCCGTTCTTCGTAGAAGTGAATCGGCAGATGCCGCGCACCACTGGGCGAAATCAGATCCATGTGTCGCAGGTGCTCGGTTGGGTCGACGCTGACTATCCGCTCACTGAGTTGGCGCCCGCCACGCCGAGCAATATCGATGCTCGTATCGGAGCGTTCGTAGCCGAGCGCATCCCGAACGGATCCACCATTCAGGCTGGCATCGGTGCCATACCCAATGCGGTGCTCGGTCTGCTCGATACCCATGTCGACCTTGGCGTGCACACCGAGTTGATCTCGGATGGCCTCATCAACCTCATCGAACGCGGCGTGATCACGGGCGTGAAAAAGGCCAACAACCGGCTCAAGGTGATTGGAACGTTCATCTTGGGCACCCAGCGGCTCTACGACTTCGTGCACGACAATCCCACCATCGAGATGTGGTCAGCTCGATACGTAAACGATCCGCGTGTGATCTCGCGTGAGCCGAACTTCGTCTCGATCAACGCCAGCCTTGCGGTTGACTTCATCGGCCAATGCGCGAGCGAAACTATCCAGGGTCACTACTACTCGTCGTCGGGTGGTCAGAGCGATTTTGCCCGAGGTGCTGCATACAGCGAGGGTGGTCAGAGCTTCATCGTGATGCAGTCCACCGCCAAAGACGGCGAGGTGAGCCGCATCGTGCCGCAACTTGCGGCCGGCGATGTGGTCACGACGCAGAAGAACACGGTCGACAAGGTGGTCACCGAATATGGCGTTGCTGAACTGCGCGGTCGCTCGATCCGCGAGCGCACCCGAGCATTGATCAACATTGCTCACCCGCGCTTTCGAGACGACCTCGAGCATTCGGCCCGGCAACTGAACTACCTGTAGTTAGCGCCGCTCAAGCTGCGCCGCAGAAATGCGGTGCGCTACGGTCGCATCCATGCGTACACCCATCTGTGACAAGCTCGGAATTGAGTTCCCGTTGTTTGCGTTCTCGCACTGTCGCGATGTTGTCGCTGCAGTCAGCAAGGCCGGCGGCTACGGCGTGCTCGGTGCCTTGGCGTTCAGCCCCGACCAACTCGAGATCGAGCTGAGCTGGATCGACGAGCATGTTGGCGGCAAGCCATACGGCGTCGACTTTGCGATGCCCGAGAAGTTTGTCGGCAAGGGCGATGGCGCGTTCAGCCTTGAGTACCTGCAGTCGTTGGTGCCCGAAGAGCACCGCGATTTCGTCGAGATGATTCTGGCCGACCATCACATTCCGCCGATGCCCGAAGGTGTTGAGGGCACGATGAAGGCCGCAGGCCTCGGCGTAGAAGTGGAAGGTCCCGGTCAGGTTGAGATCGCGCTGCGCCATCCGGTGTCGATGCTCGTGAATGCGCTTGGCCCGCCGCCCGCATACGCGATTGAGGCGGCGCACGCCAAGGGTGTGCTCGTGGGTGCGCTGTGCGGCTCGCCGCGTCACGCGCTGAAGAACGTGGCGCAGGGCACCGAAGCCGGCGGTCACTGCGGCGAGATCTCCACGATGGTGCTCATCCCCGAAGTTGTCGACGCTGTTGGTCCAGACATTCCCGTGCTCGCTGCTGGCGGCATCGGCCGTGGCCGACAGATGGCGGCGGCAATGGCCCTCGGCGCCCAGGGCGCGTGGACCGGTTCTATTTGGCTCACCGTTGCCGAGGCCGACACCCAGCCGTGGGTTGTTGAGAACTTGCTTGCGGCTGGTTTCACCGACACGGTTCGCTCGCGCTCGATGACCGGCAAGCCTGCTCGTCAGTTGCGCACGGCGTGGACCAACGCTTGGGAGGCGCCCGACGCGCCCGCTCCGTTGCAGATGCCATTGCAGGGAATCTTGTATGCCCCAGCGGCGCATCGTTTCTCGCGTGCTCGCTCGAAGGCGCTCGGTGGTTCGCCAGTGGGTCAGATCGTCGGCCTGATGAACTCAGTGCGCCCAGCCAAAGATGTGGTGTACGACATTGTTGAAGAATGGATCGAGACCAACGAGCGCATCGCTCGCGGTGTCAACGGATCGTAAAAGCGATGACAACGAAGTGGGTCGTTCGGCGTCGTTGAGGCGCCTCCCCGCTTAGGGCGTCAGCTGAGTCACTGCCCGTGCTGGGGTTGACTCTTTCATGCCGTTGTCACCACTTGGACACTTTGTGTTCATCTGTTCTTTAGGTGCCACCTTTACTGTGCGCACTCATGGAGACGACTCTGCAGCAACACGACTTCGCTCGTGTCCCTGCTACCCCGACAGCCGAGGTTGCGAGCTTCTTTGAGGCGCTCAGGGGCGCCCATGCCTGTTTCTTGGACACCGTTGGCCGCGCCCAATCGCTGCTTGAGCACGACGCTGGCCAGTTGGCTCATATCGCATCCGTTCAAAGCCGTTTGACTCGTAGCTTTCTCGATGCGCAACGGTCGATTCTCATGCATCGCGCCGAGATCGACGCCGAAGTCGCTTTGGTCGGCCTTCCCGAGCGGGCGCAGGCCACGGAAGTTGTGGCAGCCTCCCGCGAACAATCATTTATCGAGGCCGAACGTCAGCTCGCAACCTTGCTCGATGCGTGGTGGGTCGCCGAGCGCGAAGAAGGCCGTGCGGCACTCGACGACGCGTTTGCCCGTTCGGCCATGCACCACCACATTGTCAGCGTCGAAACCGCAGGCCCCGTTGATTGGACGGCCCCGCAAACCTTTCCCGCGCCAACGATGCCAGCAGCTCCTCGCTCGTCCGCTATTGCGCCCGATCTTGCGCTGACTCAGACGCTGGCGGGCCTCGATTCGGCCGGCGCCGGCAGCCTCGAAGACCTGTTCTTGACCCTCGCCGAGGCGCTCAACGAACCAGCCCAAGCTGCTGCGCCCATCAGTTTCGATGCTCCGAGCGCCGATGCGAAGCCGGTCGACCTTGCTCCACCCGCTCAACTGTTGGCGCCCAGCGTGGTCGTTGAAAACGAAGAAGTCGCCCGCGCCGAAGCCTTTCAAGAGTTTTGGCAAGCACCGCAGCCACCCGTGGAAACCAAGCGGGCGTCCACCTGGGTCATCACTCAGGTTGTTGTGCCGATGGCTGCCGTCACGGCCGCAGTCGCAATCATCATGGCGTGGATTGGGTAGTGCAACGTGAATGCATTCAACGGAAACTCAACGAACGGCGCCACCCTGAACGGCTCAAGTGCTGGTGCAGAACTTCATGGCCACATCGCGGTGGCGGCCTCGGACGCGTGGAGCTCGTCGGTGACCGACGATCTTGAGGCCGAGCGCCGACGACTCGAACTCGAGATAGCCGAAGTCCGAGAACTGATTGCTGGCGCCGAGTCTCGCAACGCTGAGCGCGACGCCGATTTGCGTTCGATGCTGCGCGCCGAGTTGCTGGCCTCGAAAGAGATCATCGCCGAGATGGAACGCAAACACGAGCAGGACCTTGCGGCCATCCGTGAATCGGTGCGAGCCGAGATCGAGCAGATTCGAGCTGAGCATGGCTGATGAAAACATGTCGAACGGCGCCGCGGTGCTTTCGCCGCGTGCAGCTGTTGCGTTGATGACGCTGCAATTGCGCACGCTGAACCAACAATTTGTAGCCCTTGCCCCAGACGCAGCCGATGCTGATTATCTCGCTGCGCGCGATCAGTTGCGCGCGAAGCTTGAGCCGTTGGTCTCGGCTCGTCGTCGAGAGCTCGACCTCGAACTCGATGCCGAGCGGGAGCAAGGCGAAGCGTTGATCGCACAAGCGCGGCTCGAGGCCGCCGAGGCTGCAGAGCTCAACCGGGTTGCTGAAGTGATTGAGCTTCCAGTAGAGCCGGTTGTTGAGCCAGTTGTGGTGGAGCCGGTTGCTGAAGTGATCGATGTTGTTGAGGTCGTCACCGATGCTCCCTCGGCGCTGAGCGACGGACCTTCCCCGCAGCTTGAAGCACGCCCCGTCGCAGCAAATAGCGTGGTGCTCGACCCTGAGGCGTTTGCGCAGATGTTGGCAACGGTCGTTGCTACTGCGATCGCCGCGGTGCTCGAAGACCGGGCCAACTTCGCTCCGCCGCAGCCGCACCTCATGGCGCAGCCGCACCAAATGGCATTGCCGCAGTACATCCCGCAGTACGTTCAGATGGCTGCGCCGATGGCCGCACCAGTGCCTGCGAAGGCATCGTTTTGGAGCCAGGCACGCCACCCCGACGTGCTGCTCATGGGCCTTGCTGCTGCTATCACGATTATCGTGCTTGCGGCGTGGCTGGTCTGAGTCATGGAGCTGATGACGTCGATTCCCGGCGTCGCTGATGCCAATGCTCCCGCGCCGCAGCCTCGCGAACTGCAGGCCCATCCGGGTCGCGGCGATCGCTACTTCAACCGAGGCGCTTCGCTCAGTGGACTCACGGTGCTGTCGGTTATGGCGGCCGTCGGACTCTTTCTTGGTATCCAGGCATGGCAAGCGCTGAGCGCTACTGGGTTCTCGTTTCTCACGACCGCCGAATGGCAGCCTGACCGCAATAAGTTCGGCATCGCCGAGGTCATGCTGGGCACAGTACTGATTGCACTTGTCGCTGGCATCGTTGCCTTCCCGATTGCAATGAGCACGGCGTTGTTCATTACCGAGGTTGCCCCAAAGTGGTTGCGCTCGTCACTCGTGGCACTGGTTGATTTGATGGCTGCCGTCCCCAGCGTGGTCTACGGCCTGTGGGGATTGTTTCTCTTGCAGGGCCAAGTGGTCGGCGTGTCTCGATGGATCAACACATGGTTCGGATGGATTCCCTTTTTTGCCGTTGATGGCGCAGACCCGAACAGTCCGTTGTCGGCGGCCACGGTCTACACGGCATCAACGCTCGTGGCCGGAATCGTTGTGGCAATGATGGTCATGCCCATCCAGTGCGTGGTGATGCGCGAAGTGTTTTCGCAGGTTCCGGTCGGCGAGCGCGAGGGTGCGTTTGCATTGGGTTCCACCCGCTGGGGAATGATTCGCGTTGTGTCGATTCCATTCGGTCGCGGCGGCATTATCGGCGGCACAATGCTCGGGCTCGGACGAGCACTCGGCGAGACAATCGCAGTGTTGCTGATCATCAGCCCCGTGTTCCAGATCAACTTTCATGTGTTGCAGCAAGGCAGCAACTCGGTGTCGAGCCTCATTGCCTTGCGCTACAGCGAGGCATCTGACTTCTCGCTCTCGGCGTTGATGGCTGCCGGCCTCGTGCTCTTTGCGGCCACCCTCGTTGTCAACTTCACAGCGTCGTGGTTCGTAGCCCGATCGCGTTCTGGTGCGAGCAGCGAAGCATGACCGCCGCGATCTCACAGCGTGCTGCCAACGTGCAGCAACAGGCCACCACGGTCATTGCTCGTCGCAGCAGTGCGGCGGCCGTTGCGCCACCCCGGCGCGCCATTGGCGGCACCTCGCGTCAAGACGCCATGGCACTTGCCGGCGCCGCTGCGAGTTCGTTGTGCACCACCATGTTGCTGTTCGGCAGGCTTACCCCGCTTTCTGGCCGTCTCGGCTTCGTCATTGTTTGGTTCATCATCTTCTTGGGCATCTATGCGGCACTCTTGTCGCTCACTGAAGACCGCCCTGCCGTGGTCGATCGCGTGATGGCGGCGTTGCTCACGTCGGCCTCTGTGCTTGCCGGTGTGGCCCTCGCTTCGGTCATCATCTTCGTGCTGTGGCGCGGTCGCACAGCGTTGGTGCACTCAAACTTCTTCACCCAGGACCTCAGCGTTACCGGACCCAGCGAACCGTTGAGCGTCGGCGGAATCACCCATGCCATTGCAGGCACGCTGATCATGACTGCGATCTCGTTGGTCATCACCGTGCCACTCGGTGTGGCTTGCGCAGTGTTTCTCAACGAGACGCGTAGTCGGGCTACGTCGCTTGTTCGAACGGTGGTCACGGCGATGACTGCGCTGCCGTCGATCCTTGCTGGATTGTTCATCTTCGCAACGTGGGTGCTCATCCTGGGGTTCCCTCGTTCTGGGCTCGCAGCTTCGATCGCGATGAGCATCATGATGCTGCCCATCATCATCCGCTCGGCCGATGTGGTGTTGCGCCTCGTGCCAGGCAACCTGCGCGAGGCCTCGGCAGCGCTCGGCGCTCCGCAGTGGAGAACTGTTTGGCAGATCGTGTTGCCCACCGCCCGCTCTGGTCTGACCACCGCGGTCATTCTCGGTGTCGCTCGAGGCGTCGGCGAGACCGCTCCGGTATTGCTCACGGCCGGATTCACCAACACGATGAACGTGAACCCGACCAAGAACCCGATGGTCTCGTTGCCGCTTGCAGCGTTCAAATTGGTGTCGGCGGCTGAGCCAAACCTGATTGCGCGCGGTTTCGCTACGGCGGCAGTGCTGATGCTGCTCGTGTTGATTTTGTTCACTGCCGCCCGCGTTCTTGGTGGCCGTCCCGTTGGTCGTCTGACCAAGCGTCAGGCTCGCGCCGCTACTGCGCAGTCCGCTCGCGATCGCGTGCGAATTGATGCCATGTCATCGAGCGCCAATCGAGTTCCCCAGGAGATGTCATGACGAACACGAGTAACTCGTCCACGAGTCGTACGACGCGCCGCCGCAAACTGGGTGTCGCTGCGCTGTTGCTCACCGGGCTCATGCTTGGGAGCGGCTCGCTTCCCAGCGCAGTTGCCGAGGGCGGATATCAGCGCATCTCCGGCGAAGGCTCATCGTGGGCTGGCGCAGCTATCGATGCGATGCGCGTCAACGTTCGCCAGTTCGGCGTCACCGTCGACTACGGCGCCACCGGATCCAGCGCTGGCCGTAAGAACTTCCTGAACGGCACCGTCGATTTCGCGGCGTCCGACATTCCGTTTCAGTTCGAGCCCGAAGATGGTTCGGCCCCCGAGAATCCCGCACCCGGCAGCTACGCCTATATGCCCGTGGTCGCCGGCGGTACAGCATTCATGTACAACCTGAAGATCAACGGCAAGCGGGTGACCAACCTGCGCTTGTCGGGCGAGAACGTGGTCAAGATCTTCACCAAGGCCATCACCACGTGGAACGACCCGGCGCTGCAGGCCGATAACCCCGGCATCATCCTTCCGGCGAAGCCCATCACTCCAGTCGTGCGATCTGACGGTTCGGGCTCGAGCGCCCAGTTCACCAAGTGGATGATCGACCAATACCCAGCGTTGTGGACCAAGTTCTGCAACGACTCAGGTCGCGCGCCGAAGTGCGGCTTCACGTCGTACTACCCAACAGTGCAGGGAATGATTGCCCAAGCCGGCGACCTTGGTGTCGCTGGTTACGTCGCTGCGAGTTATGCCGAAGGTGCCATCGGCTACGTGAACTACGCCTACGCATTAGGCAACCAGTTTCCGGTGGCAAAGGTGCTCAACGCGGCGGGCTACTACACCGAGCC
>JAPKZR010000084.1 GCA_026393695.1 Actinomycetota bacterium | reverse complement strand
GCTCGCTGTGCCGGCGCGACTGGCCGGCGTCACGGTGATTGTCGAGGACCCGATGGTCTTTCGCACGTTGCAAGACGTGGTCGATTCGCGCCCAGCGTTCGACGCAGCAGCCATCAACGCGCCGCTTGGTTTCAACGACACTCCGGCTGGTCCGCAGCGTCCGTGCGACTCAGAGGCGAGCGACATGATTGGCTGGCCGCGTCGGGTTGGGGTGCGCAACATCCCAAGCCGTGCTGCGTTGCAAGCAACCAGCAAGGCTGAAGCGCGAGCGCTCGAGCCGTGGTTGACCAAAGATGATCTCCGGCGATTCCGCTGGCTCAGAGAAGCCGAGCAGACCTTTCAGCCGTTTCATCAGCGCAACTTTTTCTCAGCAAACCCAGACCTGTGTTTCGTGTTGTTGAACGAAGACAGGCCACTGCGGACATCGCCGTATCACCAAGATGGAGTGCTCGAACGCATGGCCCTCATCCGCAACAAGTTGCCAGGGGTCGAGGACGTGATCCTGCGTGCTCCGCCAAACGGCGCTGGCCAGGTTCATGTGATGCAGGCCGCAGCGCTGTTGTGGACGGCGCGCCGTGCAGTGGGTCGTGCCATCAGCCGGCTGCCGCTGGATCCCACATGGGATTCGGCCGGATTGCGGATGGAACTCGTCCGCTAGTTCGCTTGAACGCTTGGACAGTTCGTTTGGGCAACGTCGTTTGGGCATAGTCCACCGGTCGCAGCGCAACCTCGCTAAGCGTTCGTAAAGCCTGAGCGCACGGTAGACGTGCGCTCAGCCATCACGAGCACTACAGCTGCCAGACACGCCACCAATCGAGTGATGGCACGCACGTCGTCCCACGGAATCAGCCACGGCGGCAGCAGCAGCACGGCTGCACACCACGTTGCTTTCGGCGTGATCGAGTTGGTCTCATACAGATCCCACGCCAGCGCGCCGAGCATGAAGCCGGCGGTGTAGTAGCTCCAAGTGCCTGGGTCGGTGATCATCCGCACGGCCACTGCGGCCAACAACACCCCGCCGAAGCGACCGCGCCACACCACCAGTGCTGCAAGTGCGAGTGCCCCAAGAAGCTGGGCGATGCGCAGCCAGCCGGGAATTGAGCTGTCGGCCAACCCGAACAGCTCGAGCACCGAGTCGGGCGCCACGCTGACGGTTGGCTTGAGGGCCCGCAACGTGTTCGGCTCGGCGATGAAGAACGGAAGCCACAAGCAGCCGCCAACGACACACGAAATGAGTGGCGGCTGCAGACGTTTCCACAACGGCCCCGCGGTGCCAAACGTGAGCGGCACGAGGATGACGGCCCATGGTTTTGTCGCGATGGCGATGCCGATCAGTACCGCAGCGAGCACAGCTCGATCGCGACGCACGCAGAGCAGCGCGGCGGCTGCCGAGGTGAGCACGAGTGCGTCATCGAGGTGGCCATACCCGCCGAGCTTCGCCCACCAGAACACCACCACGATTCCGCCGAGCAGTGTGGTGAATGTAGAGGCGTGGTTCTGGGTAGACCGATCGGGTCGCTGGGCCTTCTCGAGACAGCGGATGGCAACAAGACCCAACACGGCGCAGACGATGACGCACGCAACAAAGCCATTGCGAGGTGTGATCGCGAGCACCCGAGCCAACACGAGTGAGACCGGGCCGGTCTGCACATCGGGTCGCAGTGTGTACACGCTGAGGCCTTCGGATCCCAGCAGCGATCTACCCGCCGATACGAACACATCCCAGTCGCCTCGGCCACCCGAGACCACCGAACAGGCCACAGCGAGAGCGGCAAGTACCACGTAGCGCAGGCGCGCCACTCGAGCGAGTTCGATGCGCCAGTGTGCGCTGCTGATGGCCCCAGACACCGGAGCATTCTGGCGCACGTGCAACGAGCCAATGTGAATAGACCTGTGAACGCGAAGAAGCCGGGCCCGAAGGCCCGGCTCTTTCAGATTGCGATGAGCTCTGGTTGAACTCAGACGCAGCCTGTACCGCTGATAGCGGTGAGGGTGTAGTCCTCGACTGGCGTGGTGATGTGTGCGTAGGTGTAGTTCGTCGAGACGGCACGCAGCAGACCCGAGTCAACCATTGCCTGGGCGTCAGCTGGGTATGGGCCGTTCTGAGCCGAGTAAGCCTCGGCAGCGAGCTCGAGGGTCTTCTTGTCTGCGGCGCAAGCACTGGTCTTGCCCTTATCGGTAATGCCACGAACCGCGAACACCGTGACGGTGGCGAGGATTCCGAGAATCACGATGACGATCAGCAATTCAACAAGGGTGAAGCCCTTGTCCTTCTTGCCGTTGGACTCTTCTACTTCGGTGTTCTTGTTCATGTTGGTGCGTTCCTCCGCAAGTTAGTTGTCCCACGAAACCCACCGAACAGAACCCGTTTGTTCATCCGGTGCGAAATAGGTATCGGCACCCCATCGCGAACCTTGAGAACCTTTTCGACAATTTTCTGAAAATCTTTCGTCGGCTTTCGCTCATGAGAAATTCAAGAACTTTCACCCGCTGCCGATACCTACTTCGCACCCGCAGTCAGGCAACTGACTACGAAGCATCTGGTGCTGACACACAAAGGCGAGAGGGAATACCAATGCGACGCAGATCAGACATGTGGCAAGAGCTCGATGAACCGGCCCAGGCATTTTTGCCAGAGGTCGATGTGCAGGAAACGCGCACCGCAGTAGTAGAGGTGCGTCATCGCCTCGACACGGTGGAGAGCCAAGTCTTGTCGCAGTACACATCGATCGCTGCGTACGCGCATATTGCGCAGCAGTCCGTAGACACTGCCCGAGCAGAGGCCCGTGCCGATCTCGATCGCGAGAAGGACGTGTTGCTCTCGCTCATCGATCGCATGCGCGACGTGCAACACGGTGACCCCGCTGGCGCCGATGCGGTGCAGCGTTTGATCTCGCTCGAAGCGCGCTTCGATCAGATCAACGATCTGTTCTCGCAGTGCCTTCGCAACCAGGAAGAGTTGGCCAACTCGATTGCGTCGTTGCTTACGAGTCGCGCCAAAGCGCCGGCAAACAAAGCCGCCGCCACAAAGGCTTCGCGCAAGCGTGAAGATCTTGAGCTTGTGTCGTAAGCACGAATCGGTAGGCGTGGCGCCTACCCTCTGTGCTTATGGAAGCAACGTTGGCGCTGCGCGCCGGCCGTGAAAAATCAACTCGCCGATTACACCCGTGGATCTTCAGCGGTGCAGTGGCCGACGTTCGTGGTAACCCCTCGCCTGGTGACACGGTTCGCGTCGTCTCTGCCCAAAACGATTTTGTTGGGTTCGGTGCGTATTCCCCCGAGTCGCAACTGCGAGTCCGCATGTGGTCGTTCGATCCCGATGCAGTGATCGACGACGAGTTCGTTGCCAGTCGCGTCGTTGCCGCGGCGCATCGCCGGGCTCACTTGGCGCCCATCAGCGACTCGGCTCGGCTGGTCTTCAGCGAGGCCGATGGTGTGCCCGGCGTTATCGCCGACCGGTATGGCAACTCGGTGGTGTTGCAGCTCGGTACCCCTGCGGCCGACAAGTGGAGCGACGTAGTTGCAGATGCACTGATGTCGCTCGACGGCGTCGATTGCGTCTACGAACGCTCCGATATCGATGCACGCGAGCGTGAGGGTTTGACCCAG
>JAPKZR010000096.1 GCA_026393695.1 Actinomycetota bacterium | reverse complement strand
TGTTGGTTCGTTGCCAGTTTCTGTCGATTTCTTGCAGGCAAATCACGTCGGCATCGCGGACTGCGTCGATGCACCGGGCGAGGTCGTAGACGCCGTCGGCCCCGAGCGAGTATTGGATGTTGAAGGTCGCGATCTTGATCACTGTCGACATGGTGACCACAACGTAGCCGGGGAGAGAGCGCTCGATGATCTGGTCGCTCGCGCCGCTGGGTTACAGTTCGCCCAGAAATTTACGCAACTGCGCTAGGGGAACCGTGTTCAACAAGACCGTGCTTCGAATGACCGCGCATGGGCCTGCTCAGCCCCACCGACGAAACCTTGGTGTCGCTGTTGTAGCGCTCACCGTGTTTGGTTTCGTGAGTTGCGGTGGGTCTGCGTCGACCTCTACTTCGGCGGGTGTCTTGCGGGTGGCAAACGATGCTGGCTTCGGTGGATCCGAGACGATGGACCCGTACGACGGCAACCGGTTTTGGCCGGCCATCAACATGGTCTTCGATCGTCTCATCGGTGTCGACAAAGACTTCAGCCCGATTCCCGAATTGGCCGACTCGTGGGCAGCGAACGATGCCATGACCGAGTGGACACTGAAACTGCACGCGGGCGTCAAGTTTCATGATGGCTCCGACTTCGATTCGGCCGACGTGGTCTACTCGATCGATCGAATGATCGACCCCACGTTCGACTCCCCGGTGCGCGCCGTTCTGGGCATCATCGATCACGTCGATGCCGTCGATGCGTCAACGGTAAAGATTGTGCTGTCCACCGCCGAGGCCGATCTACCTGTGCTGCTCGCCGACTACAGAGCGTTGATGACTCCGGTTGACTCTCTCGACACCATCGGCAAGACGCCTGTGGGTACTGGTCCGTTCTCGATGCAGACCTTCGACCCTGAGGGCACCACGGTGCTTGCAGCGAACCCCAACTACTTCCTCGGAAAGCCAAAGCTGGCTCGCATCGAGATTCCTGCGATAGCTGACGCTCAGGCTGCAACCCAAGCGTTGCTTGGCGGCCAGGTCGACATGTTGCTGACCGTCGGAGCGAAGAACGAGTCGTTGTTCAGCGACACGAGCAAATTCACAACCCAGCACATTGTGTCGGGCGACTGGAATGGCATCGACTTCCGGGTAGATCACAAGCCCTTTGACGATGCGCGAGTACGTAAAGCGTTGCGCATTGCGGTCGATCGCCAGAAGCTCGCCGACGTAGTGCTTGGCAAGGACGGCGGCGTCGTTGCATGCGATACGCCGGTGTGGAGCGGTGACCCGTATCGCTGGGACGGCGATTGTGCGCAAGACATTGAGGGCGCCAAGAAATTACTCGCCGATGCTGGCTTCCCCGACGGCATCGATATTGAGATTTTCACGAGCGATGTCGAGGACAACTTTGTCGATCTCGTGCAGGCGTACCAAGAGCAGGTGAAGGCTGCGGGCATCAGGGTGAAGATCACGATGGCCGACGCGAGCGGATATTGGGACAACGTGTGGATGAAGGAGCCTTCGTTCGTTACGAGTTGGGGCCAACGTCCGGCGCCACAGGTACTCAACGAAGTGTTCCGTTCGACCGCCGCGTGGAACGAGACCGGGCTCATCGATACCGAACTCGATGGCTTGCTCGACAGCGCCCGCTCGACGCTCGACAAGGGTGAACGAGCCAAGCAGTATCAGGCGATTCAGCAGCACCTGTTCGATAACTCGGCCACGTTCATTCCGTATCACAAGACATTGGTGCGAGCGATGAGCGCCAAGGTCAAAGGCGTTGCGCCGATTGTGATCGATGCTGTTCGGTGGGAGCAGATTCAGGTTGACTGATTCGCTGCCTCGATGACCGCCTACTTGCTCCGTCGCTTGGCGATCTCTCTTGGAGTGTTTGCTGTGATGTCGGTGCTCGTGTTCTTGGGTGTCGAGGCGCTTCCCGGTGATGCATGCACAGCGCTGCTGGGCCGCTCAGCGACTGCGACAAAGCTGGCTCAATGTCGTGGCGCCAATGGCTTGAACGCGCCGGTGTCGCATCGGCTCATTGACTGGGCGAGTGGTTTGCTGCGTGGCGATCTTGGGTTCTCAATCAAGCGCGGCAAATCGGTGGTCGACATCGTGAGGCCTCGCCTGCGCAATTCGCTGGCGTTGGCAACGGTTGCGAGCC
>JAPKZR010000067.1 GCA_026393695.1 Actinomycetota bacterium | reverse complement strand
TGCCAGCCTGCCCATCACGATTTATCCGGGCATGAAGATCGGCCAGATCAGCTTTGTGCGTATGACCACGCCGGCCGACAACCCATATGGCAAGGGCGCCCGGGGCAGCAAGTATCAGGGTCAGCGCGGCCCAACGCCGAGCCGCTATTTCGAGAACTTCACCTGAGCCCGAGCCACCTGAGCCCGAGTGGCTCAGATGCGGGCTGTTGAGAAATCAGTCGCCGGCTACAGGAGCCTGTAGCGGCGCTTCGTTCTGCATGGCAGCGAGCTGACGCTCGCCGTTCTCGATGGCCTCAATGAGGTGGATGGCGATGTCTGCCACCTTGACCTCGGACTCGTCCTTGCCAGCAGCCTTCACGCCGTCGTCGAGCATCACGTAGCAGAACGGGCAAGCAGTGGCCACGCGGCTTGCGCCGGTTGAGATTGCCTCAACTGCACGCTCGTCGTTCACCTTGGTGCCGATGGTTTCTTCCATCCACATGCGAGCGCCACCGGCGCCACAGCACATGCCCTTGGTGCCGTTGCGCTGCATCTCGACCACTTCGATGCCCTTGATCGAGGCAACGACCTTGCGAGGAGCGAGGTACACATCGTTGTGGCGACCGAGGTAGCAGCTGTCGTGATAGGTGATGCGCTCTTCGAGCGTGGCCTGGCTGACATCGAGCTGACCGCTCTCGATGAGCTGCTCGAGCAGTTGCGTGTGGTGCACGAGCTCGTAGTTGCCACCCAGCTGTGGGTACTCGTTCTTGAGTGTGTTGAAGCAGTGTGGGCACTGGGTGATGATCTTCTTCACGCCCATGCCGTTGAGCATCTCGACGTTGGGCATTGCCAACATCTGGAACAGGTATTCGTTACCGCTGCGGCGCGCTGAGTCGCCGGTGCACATTTCGGATGGGCCGAGGATGGCCACGCTGATTCCGGCACGGCGCAACAGCTTGGCCATTGCCTGGGTGACCTTTTTGTTCTTGTCGTCGAACGAACCGGCGCAACCAACCCAGTAGAGGTATTCGCTCTGCAGTTGTTCGCCCGGATCGACGATGGTTACGTCGAGGTCTTTGGCCCAGTCGCCGCGCTCGCCTTGGTTCATGCCCCACGGGTTGCCTTGGTTTTCCATGGCGCGGTAGGCGTTGCCGAGCTCGGCTGGGAAGTTGCTCTCCATCAAAGAGAGGTAGCGGCGCATGTCGAGGATCTTGTCGAGGATCTCGATGTTGACCGGACAGATTTCGTCGCACGCACGGCAGGTGGTGCATGACCACAGTTCTTCGGCAGTGATGCGCTCGAACAACGAGTTACTGCTGATGGTGATGGCTGAGTCGGTGCCGATTGGGGGTGACACGCGGCCGCCGGCTGCGTGTGCTGCGGTGGCGGCCATGACTTCGCCGGTCTTGAGCACGATCTCGCGAGGGTCGAGTGGCTTTCCGGTTGCGTGCGCTGGGCACACGCTGGTGCAACGGCCGCACATCGTGCAGGCGTCGAGGTCGAGCAACTGCTTCCAGGTGAAGTCTTCGACAACCGCTGCGCCGAAGCTCTCGAGCGAGGTTTCGGTGAGGTTTGGCATTGCCTTCATTGCGCCCTTTGGACGCTCACGATCCTTGAGATACATGTTCAGCGGTGAGGTGAACATGTGACGCAACATGGTCACCGGCAAGATGGCCAAGAAGGCGATGAAGCTGATCACGTGGCCACCCCATGAAATCTGGTGCCACAGGTCGAGGGTGTGCGCCGACATCCCGTCGAACAACTTGCTCAGTGGGTAGCCAATGAAGCTCCACTTTTCGTAGCTGGCCTGCTCGATCTCGGCGATGCGGAACGCTTCGGCCAAGAATCCGGTGACACCGATGGCCAAGAACACACCCAAGATCAGCGCATGCTCGGCCTTGGTCTTAATGCGAATGCGGTACGGCCGCTGGATGTAGCGACGGGCAATGGCCCACAAGATGCCACCCACAAATACGGTGCCAGCAAAGTCGCCGAAGAATGAGTAGGCCATGTACACGTGGCCGTGCAGGAACTTGAGCGATGGCGGCAACTGGTGGTCGACCTCGAGCACGGTGGTCACACCGAGCAAGCCGAGGAAGCCGAAGTAGATCATGCTGTGCATGAGGCCAGCGGCTGAGTCGCGCAGCAGGGTGCGCATGTACACACCGGCGCGGAAGTCGGCAAGGCGACGCTTGGCGTTCTTTGGTGTGGTGCGGCGACGATCTGGTCCGCCACGCTCCCAGTTCTTCACGCGGTCGGCGAACGCAAAGGCGCCCCACACGATGAGCGCAGGCACCACCGTGTAGAAGGCGATCTGCAATGGTCCGGGGATTCCCTCGAACGGCTCGCGAGTAACAGCCTTCTTGCTGTGCCACTTGGTGATCAGCGGGATGATGCCCGAGACCACTGTGAAGACAGCCATAAAGATGCCCATTGCAAGGACAAGCTGGTGTGGTTTGAAGCGCTTCGGTGTTGATGCCGGCGCTGGGGAGGACGCGTGCGTGCTCATAGCGAGCCAAGACTAGTTGGCAATGTGCTGCGCGCCCATGTTGATGGCGCGATTGATATCAGCGCCGGGCGAAGAAATCAGCCGTAGTACTGACGGTCGAGGTCGCGAATGCGGCTCGCGAGCGACCCAAGCAGCTTGTGCGCGAGTGCTGGAACATCATCGACAACGGCCAAGAAGTGGCGTTGGGTAATGAGCAGCAGCGTGCAGTCGGTTTCGCAAACTACCGTTGCGGTGCGAGGACCATGGTCGAGCAGCGAGAGCTCGCCCACCACGGTGCCGCTGCCGAGCGTGGCAACTTTCTTGCCGTTGCGGCGCACAGTGACGGTGCCGTCGAGAACGATGAACGCCTCTTTGCCGGTCTGGCCTTGATCGACGATGGTGGTGCCGGCCTTGAACGGCAACTCGTCGCCTGCCTTCGCAATGCGCTCGAGATCTTTGGTCGAGCACGACGAGAAGAGTTGAACTTTGCGGAGGTGCTCGAGAGAAGCTTTTTTAGACGCCATAACCGTGACTATACGACGTTGGCACCTGCCGGTGTGACTATCGAGCCCAGCTCAGGGAGTGGTTTAGGCGCCCGCTTGGTTGGCGACGGCTGCGGCTGCAGCAGCAATTGCGGCGGCGTCGCCGAGATAGGCAGAGCTCGTCACGCGTAGGTTGTTGTCGAAGGTGTAGCGCCGCGGGGCTCCGGTTGGGATATTGAGTTCGGCGATGTCGGCTTGCGAGATGTTTTCGAGGTGCATCACGAGTGCCCGCAGCGAGTTGCCATGGGCCGTGATCAACACGTCGAGTCCGGCGCGCAACTGTGGAGCCACGATGTCGTACCAATATGGCAACACTCGGGCAACAACATCTTTGAGACACTCGCTGGCGGGCAGCACGTCGGGCGGCAGCAGCCGGTAGCGAGCATCGTGGATGGGGTGCTCGGGGCTCGACAGATCTACAGGGGGCGGTGGAATGTCGTAGCTGCGGCGCCACAGCTTGGTTTGCTCAGCGCCGTACTGCTCGGTGGTGGCCTTCTTGTCGAGGCCTTGCAGCGCGCCGTAGTGGCGCTCGTTGAGCCGCCAGTTGCGCTGCACCGGCAGCCACACCATGTTCATGGCTTCGAGGGCAAGGTGGCAGGTGAGCACGGCACGGGTCTGCAGCGAGGTGTGAGCAACATCGAACGAGAGTCCTTCGGCCGCAATCGTGACTCCAGCGGCGGTGGCCTCGGCGCAGCCCTGCTCGGTGAGGTCGACATCGTGCCACCCGGTGAAGAGGTTGAGTTTGTTCCATTCGCTTTGCCCATGGCGAAGCATCACAAGCGAGCCAGTCATGTCGGGCAGCGTAGTCCCGAGCACGCAGACGTAGACGACCGCTAGGGTCGCGCCATGGTCTTGCCCTTTGATCGTTACGTTCGCTTCGACGAGCTCACCGCGGCGTTACAAGCGTTCGCCGCCGAGCACGCTCACCTCGTCACGCTCGAGCAATACGGCACCTCGTTCGAGGGTCGGCCGTTGTGGCTCGTTGCAATGACCGATGCAGCTACTGGTGAGGCGCACACCAAGCCGGCCTATTGGGTCGACGCCAACATTCATGCCGTCGAGGTCACGGGCGGCGCAGCCGCGTTGTATCTGTTGCATCATCTCGCCACCGCGAACGAACGCAACGATGTGGCAACACTCGAAGCGCTTCGTACTCGCACCTTCTATGTGGTGCCGCGCGTCAACCCCGATGGGGTTGAGGCGGCGCTGGCCGATTCGCCGGTCTATCGCCGCAGCAGCATGCGCCCGTGGCCGTGGCGAGATCGCCATCAGTGGCCAGGCCTCGTGGAGCACGACATCAACGGCGACGGCCGCGTGCTCACCATGCGCATCGTTGATCCAAACGGTGCATGGATGCCCCATGCCGACGACCAGCGCGTGATGGTGCCGGTTCCGGTTGATGGTGTCGTTGCGGCGGGTGTGCTGCGGTATCGACTGTTGGCCGAGGGAACCATCGAGGGCTACGACGGTTTCACCGTGCCTCGACCACGGGCCCCTGAGTCACTCGACATGAACCGCAACTTTCCCGCTGGCTGGGGTTCCACAACGCGTGGTGCGGGCGAGCATCCGCTCAGCGAACCGGAGATCGATGCGTTGGTGCGGGCCGTCGTGGCGCGTCCCAACGTGTGTGGCTACAACGCGTTTCACACCAGTGGTGGGGTTTTGCTGCGGCCTTCAAGCACTCACAGCGATTCAAGCCTGCCGTCAACCGACGTTTGGGTCTGGAAAGAACTTGGTGCGCGCGGCACAGCACTCACCTCGTATCCCGTGCACTCGGTGTACGAAGACTTCACGTGGGATAAGACCGAAACGATGAGCGGCGCTGCCGACGATTGGGCCTACGAACATCTCGGCCTGTTCGGCTGGACCACCGAGTTCTGGGATGTGGTGTTCGCTGCAACAGGCGTTCGCAGCAGCACCGACATTTGGTACATCGGGCCATCGGTTGCTGACGAACTCGCGATCGCGCGGTGGTGCGATAGCAACGGCGGCAACTACTTGCCCTGGGAACCGTTCGATCATCCGCAACTCGGGCGTGTCGAGATTGGCGGTATGGATTGGTTCAACGTGATGACTAATCCGCCGTTGCATCTGTTGGTCGATGAGATCAAGCCGCACGCCGACTTCGCCGTGTTTCAAGCTTTGGCGTCGCCATGTCTCGAGATCATTAGTGCATTGGCGACGCCACTTGCCGATGGTGTGTGGCAGGTCGATGTCGCCATCGCCAACACCGGTTGGCTGCCAACTCAGATCAGTGCTCATGCCACGAAGAACCGCCTTGTGCTGCCGGTCATCGCCGAACTTGCGTTGCCAGTGGGCGTCGAGATTGTGGGCGGCGTCAACCGCGTGCAACTTGGCCAACTCGAAGGTCGCAGCGGGTTCCGCATTGATGGTGGATCTCGTAACGACGGCACACCCGACCGCGCTTTGGCGCGCTGGCTTGTGCGCACGGCCGATGTCACCGGCATCGTGGCCACAGCTAGCCATCAACGCGCTGGCAGCGTTCAATGTGCTGTGGTCGCTGCAGGTTGATTTCTCACGAGCGCACCACAACTTCAGATGGTGTGCGCCTTCTGGCGACACGCGGCGTTCGCGGATTTGTCGACGGCACCGTTTCGGTTGTGCTCGCCGCGTATTTGAAACTGCTCGGCTATAGCAACTTTCGCATCGGAGTAGTGGTTGCCGCGATGTTGCTCGGCTCGGCCGCGCTCACGTTGTTGGCCGGTCTGTACGGCCATCGGTTCTCGCGGCGGGCCATCTTGCTCAGCGGCTCGGCACTGATGTTCGTCACTGGCATCACCTATGCAACGACCACAATGTTCGTTGCGCTCATGGTTGTTGGAACCATCGGAACGATGAACCCCTCGAGCGGTGACGTCAGCGTGTTCTTACCGATCGAGCAGTCGGTGCTTCCGTCAACAGTGGCCGACAAGCGTCGTACTGCGATGTTTGCACGGTACGCGTTTATCGGCAGCTTCTGCGGTGCTGTCGGGTCGCTTGTTGCCGGTCTCCCCGACTGGTTGGTGCGGCACGCTTCAATCGATCGGGCCACTGCGCTGCGCGGCGTGTTCGTTGCGTATGCGGCTGCCGGCGTTATCACGTTCGTGATCTATCGGTCGTTGTCGTGGGCCATCGAACCCGCTGATTCAACGCCGGCGGCGCCGCTCGGCGAATCGCGATCGATTGTGTACAGACTCGCGGCCGTGTTCAGCCTCGACGCGCTCGGCGGCGGTTTCGTGGTGCAGTCGTTGCTCGCTCTGTGGTTGTACGAGCGGTTCAATCTGTCGGTCACGGTTGCTGGCGCGTTGCTGTTCTGGACCGGCGTGTGTTCTGCCTTCTCTGCGTTTGTTTCGGCTCGCATCGCCAAGCGCATTGGGCTGATTCGCACGATGGTGTTCACGCACCTGCCCGCTCAACTGTTGCTGATCAGCGCTGCGCTGGTTCCCAATCTGAGCCTCGCGGTGGTGTGCCTAATTGCGCGCAGCTTGCTGTCAGCAATGGACGTGCCGGCGCGCAACTCGTATGTCATGGCCGTGGTGTCACCCCCCGAACGCGCTGCCGCAGCCAGCGTGACCAACGTGCCGCGCAGCCTTGCATCTGCGCTGCCACCCCTCGCTGCGGGGTGGATGCTCGATCACAGCACCTTCGGTTGGCCGCTCATCATCGCCGGAACACTGAAGGCCATATACGACCTGTTGTTGCTGTCGATGTTCCGCAATATCCGTCCTCCCGAAGAGCAGATCGTCGCCTAAACCACCCTCGACGCGCGGGCTCTTGTAACGTGCGCGTTGACCATGGAAGACAAGCGCCGCACCACCACGTCGAACTTCGGAGTGAGCCGACGCGAGAGCCACGATGCCTCGGGCTTCTATGCGCGTTTCGCTGCACCGGTTGTTTCCGACGACGACACCGTGCTGGCGCCCACCGCAATCGCGCAGCCATTTGTGTGCGGTGATGCACGCGACATGAGCACCGTGGCCGATGGCTCAGTTGCTCTCGTGGTTACGTCGCCTCCCTACTTTGCTGGCAAGGCCTACGAAGAAGAGCTCGACAAAGAGGGCGTCCCGAGCTCGTACATCGAGTACCTCGAGTTGCTCCGCGCTGTGTTCGCCGAGTGTGTGCGAACACTCGAGCCAGGCGGACGCATTGCAGTAAACGTTGCCAACCTCGGTCGCAAACCATTTCGAAGTCTGTCGGCCGACATCGTGCACATCTTGCAGGACCAACTTGGGCTGTTGTTGCGCGGCGAGATCGTGTGGCGAAAGGCCGAAGGCGCCAGCGGATCATGCGCATGGGGTTCATTTCGTAGCCCGACGAATCCGGTGTTCCGTGATGTCACCGAACGGGTCATCGTGGCCAGCAAGGGTCGTTTCGATCGGGCGCGTAGTACCAAGGTGCGTCGAGCTGAGGGCTTGCCATGGCAGAACGATCTGGCCACAGACGAGTTCATGGAACTCACTCTTGATCTGTGGGACATCCCGCCCGAGAGCGCCCGGCGCGTGAACCATCCGGCGCCGTTTCCGGTGGAGTTGCCCGAGAAGCTGATCAGTTTGTTCACCTATCGAGACGACCTCGTGCTCGATCCGTTCATGGGCAGCGGCAGCACGATGGTGGCTGCCGAACATCTTGGCCGTCGTTATGTGGGCTACGACCTTGATCCCGTCTATGTCGAGATTGCTCGCGAGCGGGTGCTCTCAGAGTCGCGTGAGTCGAACCCGTCAGACACCACTGAGGTGGGTTCGGGTATCGGCGCGGTCAAGCTTGCTGAAGAGTTGTTGTTAGCCGCAGGATTTCACGACGTTGCCGTTGGGCATCGTGTGCGGCGTACGGGGGTGGCGGTCAGTTTGTTGGCCGCCGATGCCCGCGGCGCGCGTTGGTACTTCGATGTTGCTGGCGCAGCCACGAGTCATCGCGGTGGCCTCGTGAAAACCGATGTTGTCTGGCGCACCTTGGGTCGAGCCGCCGCTGTGGTTGCTCATCTTGATGGGCCATTCGTGGTGCTCACCACTGCTTTGGCGCGTGAAGGCACCCCGGGCGACTTGGCGTTGCGGTCTGCTGGACCCTCGACGGTGTACGACGTGATCGACCTCAGCGATGCCCAGGCCTTGGCGCGCCTTGGTGCATATGCCCGCGGCGGCCATGCCGACGAGCCGTTGCCTGGGTTCTGGAAGCCCGGCCAGGCTGCTCCGAAACAGTAGGCATGAAACTTGAGTCACATCGACTCAAGTTTTGTGACTCAGGGTTGTGCGCACTCACAATGCGCCGGTAATCTTGCGTGGAGTTCACTCAGCATTGCTCAGAACTCCCCCCAAAAACGCACGACTTACAGCACTACTGAACACAGGAGCACACCATCATGGCCAAGGCAGTCGGAATCGACCTCGGTACCACCAACAGCGTCGTTGCCTTCCTCGAGGCGGGCGAACCAGTCGTCATCGCCAACGCCGAGGGCGCACGCACCACCCCCAGCGTGGTGGCTTTCAGCAAGACCGGCGAAGTACTCGTTGGCGAAGTTGCCAAGCGTCAGGCAATCACCAACCCAGATCGCACCTTCCGCAGCATCAAGCGCCAAATGGGCACCACGTGGCGCAGCGAAGACATCGATGGCAAGCGCTACACCGCACAAGAGATCAGCGCTCGCACGCTGATGAAGCTCAAGCGCGACGCCGAGGCGTATTGCGGCGATGTTGTGACCCAGGCCGTCATCACGGTCCCTGCCTACTTCGACGATGCTCAGCGCACCGCCACCAAAGAAGCCGGCCAGATCGCCGGCCTCGAGGTCTTGCGCATCATCAACGAGCCAACCGCCGCGGCCTTGGCCTACGGCCTCGATAAGAGCACCGAAGACGAAACCATCTTGGTGTTCGACCTCGGTGGCGGCACGTTCGACGTGAGCGTGCTCGAGATTGGCGACGGCGTCTTCGAAGTGAAGAGCACCCACGGCGACACCAAGCTTGGTGGCGACGACTGGGATCAGCGCATCATCGATTGGCTCGTGCAGCAGTTCAAGTCGGCGCACGGCGTCGATCTCGCCAACGATCGCATGGCCACCCAGCGCCTCAAGGAAGCTGCCGAGAAGGCCAAGATCGAGCTCAGCCAGGTACAGCAAACTCAGATCAACTTGCCGTTCATCACGGCCAATGCCGACGGCCCGTTGCACCTCGATGAGTCACTCACTCGCGCCAAGTTCCAAGAGATGACTGCCGACCTCATCGAGCGTTGCCGCATTCCGTTCGAGCAGGCGCTCAAAGATGCAAACGTGAGCAAGGGCCAACTGCACCACGTGATCTTGGTGGGTGGCTCTACGCGTATGCCTTCGGTGAACGATCTTGTGATCAGCCTCACTGGCAAAGAGCCAAACAAGAGCGTGAACCCCGACGAAGTCGTGGCCGTTGGCGCTGCTGTTCAGGCTGGCGTGCTCAAGGGCGATGTCAAAGACGTGCTCTTGCTCGACGTCACTCCGCTGAGCCTCGGCATCGAGACCAAGGGTGGCGTGATGACCAAGCTCATCGAGCGCAACACCACCATCCCAACCCGTCGTACCGAGGTGTTCACTACCGCCGAAGACATGCAACCGAGCGTTGAGATTCATGTGTTGCAGGGCGAGCGCGAGATGGCCGGATACAACAAGACCCTCGGCAAGTTCCAGTTGGTCGATCTTCCACCAGCGCCACGTGGAGTGCCCCAGATCGAGGTCACGTTCGACATCGATGCCAACGGCATTGTGCACGTGTCGGCCAAGGATCGCGCCACCGCCAAAGAGCAGTCGATGACCATCAGCGGTCAGAGCACGCTCAACAAAGACGACATTGCGCAGATGGTGCGCGACGCCGAAATGCACGCTGAAGAAGACAAGCAGCGTCGTGATGAAGCCGAAGTACGCAACAACGCCGACTCGGCTGTGTACCAAGCCGAGAAGATGCTGCGTGACCAAGCCGAAACCGTACAGGCCGAAGATAAGGCCTCGGTTGAGACACCACTCAGTGCTCTCAAGACTGCACTCACGGGCAACGACATCAACGACATCAAGCAGGCCACCACCTCGCTGACCGATGCGTTGCAGGCGTTCGGCCAGAAGCTGTACGAAGCTGCTGCACGCGATACCGATGCAGCCGGCACGTCGGCAAGCGGCCAAGACGGCGCTGGTAGCGACGAAGAAATCATCGACGCCGAAATCGTCGACGACAAGTGAGCGGCGACGCAGCCATGAACGACGAAACCGCGGGCGACGACCTGGGATCTGAGACATCAGACCCAGGCGCCGCGCCTGGCGACGAAGTCGTTGTCGTTCCAACCGAGCTCGAGTTGGTCACGGCCGAACGCGATCAGTTCAAAGACATTGCGCTGCGTCTGCAAGCCGATTTTGAGAACTATGGCAAGCGCGCCGTAGCCACTCAGGCCGACGAAATCGACCGCGCTAGCGGCAAGGTGGCCGAGTCGTTGCTTGCCGTACTCGATGCGTGCGAGGCAGCCTTCGCGCATGGTGTCGAGGGCGTCGAGCCGATCTGGTCGCAGCTGATGGGTGCCATGCAAAAGCAGGGCCTCGAAGCAATGGATCTCGTCGAGAAGCCATTCGATCCCGCCCACGCCGAGGCGGTTCTGCACGAGCCCGCCACCGATGAAACCAGTGAGCCAGTGGTGAGCGAAGTTCTGCGAACCGGCTATCGCTGGAAGGGCAAAGTCCTTCGCCCCGCCATGGTGAAGGTGCGGGGCTAACCCAGAGGTGACGACATGACAGCGCAGCGAGAGTGGTACGAAAAGGATTACTACAAGATCCTCGGCGTATCCGATACGGCCACGGCGAAAGAGATCACCAAGGCCTATCGCAAGCTCGCGCGCGAAAGTCACCCCGACGCCAACCCCGATAACGAGGCTGCCGAAACTCGCTTCAAGGAAATTTCCGCTGCCTACGACGTCGTCAGCGACGAAACCAAGCGCAAGGAATACGACGAAGTTCGTCGCCTCGGGCCGATGGGTGGCTTTGGCCACGGTGGTCCCGGTGCCGGTGGTCCTGGCGGTTTCAATGTGGGGGCCGAGGGCCTCGGCGACCTGTTCAATATGTTTGGCGGTGCTGGTGGTCGAGGCCGCGGGCGCGGTGCCTCATCGGGCGCGGGCCCCCAGCGCGGCTCCGATCTTGAAGCCGTGCTCAATCTCGAGTTCGTCGATGCCATCACGGGCCTCACTACGTCGCTGTATCTCACCGGCGATGCGCAGTGCAGCACCTGTGCCGGTTCGGGCGCCAAGCCCGGCACGTCGCCTCGTCACTGCTCGCAATGCGGTGGTCGAGGTGTTGTCGATGACAACCAAGGCTTCTTCTCGTTTAGTTCGCCGTGTCGCTCGTGTCAGGGTCGTGGTCTCGTCATCGAGTCCCCGTGCAATGGTTGCCGCGGCAGTGGCATCGAGAAGCGCCAGCGCGAGGTGAAGGTGCGCCTCCCTGCTGGCGTGGCCGACGGGCAGCGCATTCGGGTCAAGGGTCGCGGTTCGCCAGGTCGTAACGGCGGCCCGCCCGGAGATCTGTTTGTCGATTGCCGCGTGAAGGCCCACGACATCTTTGGGCGTGACGGCACCAACCTCACCATTCGTGTACCCATCACGTTTGCCGAGGCAGCGCTCGGCGCCGAGATCGATATTCCAACGCTCGCCGGCGAGCGCGTCACGCTGCGTCTCAAGCACGGCACGCAAACCGGCAGTCGTCATCGGGTCAAGGGCAAAGGTGTCGAGACCTCCAAGCACACCGGCGATCTCATCGTCACGGTCGAGGTCCAGGTGCCGCATTCGTTGACTCACGAGCAACGCGAAGCAATCGAAGCGCTGGCAGAAGCGACTACGGTCTCTCCTCGGGAACACTTGGGGGCATGATCATGCGCAGTAGAAGTCACGCTGTCTATGTGATCTCCGTTGCCGCCGAGTTGGCTGGCATGCATCCGCAAACGCTGCGCATCTACGAGCGCCGCGGGCTCGTGCAGCCCGCTCGATCGCAGGGTGGCAACCGCCGCTACAGCGATGTCGACATCGACACCTTGCGTCGCATCCAAGAGCTCGCGGGTCAGGGTATGAACCTTGAGGGCATTCGTCAGGTGATGGCGCTCGAGTCCGAAGTCATTCGCCTTCGCCAAGAAGTTGCCGAACTGCGGCATCTGGCAAGCACAGCGTTGGCCGAGGCCGAGCGTCGCGCGCCTCGCCGCGATCTGGTTCCGCTACGCCAGTCGGTTGCTGTGTTTGGTCAGCGCGCCAAACCGATGCCCTAACCGTTCTAGCGATTGGGCTTGCTTAGGGTGCTTTGCGCGCCAGAGCCGTGAGTGCGTCGTTGAGGATGAACGACCACGGTTCGTCCCACATCTCGGGGGCAGCAGGCGCCGAACCGAGCACCGGCATCTTGAATGAGACCGGGCTGCCTAAAAAGGCGTTGAGCGCTCCATGAGCTTCGGCATCGAGATGCACAGCGCTGATCTCGGGCTTGCTCGTTGCGCCGCCAGCGCGTGAACCCACCGTTGCTCGCGGAGCTGCTGGGGCTGGCTCGACCGCACGCCATTTCGACAACAGGGCCGGTTCGTACGCAATGCGCTCGGACAAAAGCACCATCGCTGCAATCGCGTGCTTGCACGGTGAGTCCCAGTCGGGACAGTCGCAATCGAAGCTCACCTCGTCGCGAGTTGGTACCAGTGACGTGAGCTTGTCGGGATCGAGTGAAGCAGCGCTCGGTGGAACCGTGCGGATGGTTACTGAATACGGCTCGGCGCGACTGCCCTGCACGTTGGCTGTGGCAATGCCGGCCGCGATCGCCAAGTCGTCGACCGCGCCTTGCCGCGCGTATTCGCGTCCTCGTCGAAAGCGCGCCGGATCGCACATGCCGGCCAGCATGACATCGATCATCGTTGATACCAGCCGGCCCTCGCGCGATGCGCCCGGCGCACTCATGATTGGCTCCCTGGGGTGAGCACGACCAACGATCGCAGCGCATCGGTAGACAATTCGGTGAGCCATTGTTCGCCGGTTCCGAGCACCGAGTTGGCGAGTTGTTTCTTGTC
Source organism: Actinomycetota bacterium (assembly GCA_026393695.1). Taxonomy (GTDB): domain Bacteria; phylum Actinomycetota; class Acidimicrobiia; order Acidimicrobiales; family Ilumatobacteraceae; genus WLMZ01. The sequence continues at coordinate 16,001 of JAPKZR010000067.1, read as the reverse complement.
GTCGATGAGTTGGCTAATGCGTTCTTCAAGGGTTCCTTCGCAGACCAACTTGTGCACCAACACGGTGTTCGATTGGCCCAGTCGCCAGGCCCGGTCGGTTGCTTGATCTTCGACAGCGGGGTTCCACCAACGGTCGTAGTGAATCACCTGTGATGCGGCGGTGAGGTTGAGTCCGGTGCCGCCGGCCTTCAGCGACACCAACAAGAGTGGTGACCCTTCGCCTGCTTGGAAACGCTGCACCATGGCGTCGCGCCCGGTGCGCGAGATGCCGCCATGAAGGAATGGCGCATCGATGTGTAGACGCTCGCCGAGGTGGCGTTGCAGCAGCAGCCCCATCTCGCGGAACTGGGTGAAGACCAGAGCGCGCTCGCCAAGCTCGAGCAACTCGTCGACCAATTCGTCGAAGCGAGTGAGCTTGCCCGAACGGCCGACGAGGCGAGAGCCATCGCCCGTGGCATGCGCAGGGTGATTGCAGATTTGCTTGAGTCGCGTGAGCGCAGCAAGCACCAGACCGCGCCGCTTCATCCCGGTCTCGGCTTGCGCGTCGGCGAGCAACTGATCGACCACCGCTTGGTACATCGTGGCTTGCTCGCGCGTGAGCGTTGCCCACGCCACTTGCTCGATCTTGTCGGGCAACTCGGGCAGCAGTGTTTTGTCGGCTTTGGTGCGGCGAAGAATGAACGGCTGCGTAAGGGCGCGTAGCGCAGCTGTGGCGGTGGGGTCGCCAGTTCGTTGGATGGGCTTTGCGTACTTGTCGTTGAACGAGTTGGCGCTGCCATACAAACCAGGGTTCACGGCATCGAGAATGGCCCACAGCTCGCCAAGGTGGTTTTCTACCGGCGTGCCCGTGAGCGCCAGCTTCTGATCGGCGTTGATGTGTCGCACGGCGCGTGCCGCGCGGGTGAGATGGTTCTTCACGTTCTGTGCTTCGTCGAGCACCAAGGTGCCCCACTTCACTTCGCCCAACGCATCGATGTCGCGAGCGAGCAGGCCATAGGTGGTGACCACAATGTCTGACGGAATGAGTTGCTCGGCGGCCGTGTTGCCTCGAGCGCGCTCGCCGCCGTGGTGAATGGCAACTTGCATGTGGGGCGTGAAGCGGGCGGCCTCGGAGTACCAGTTGTGCACCACGCTGAGCGGGCACACCACAAGATGCGGGCCGGGTCGCGTGGCCAGATGCGCCAAGGTGGTGGCGGTCTTGCCGAGCCCCATGTCGTCGGCGAGGCAGCCGCCCAGACCGATGCGCGCCAGAAAGCCCATCCAGCTCAGCCCGCGTCGTTGGTAATGGCGCAACTCGCCCACGAACGAGTCGGGCTCGTGCAACTCTTCGAGTTGCTCATCGGGTAAACCCGCAAGCAACTCGGCGATCCACCCGTCGGTCTGCAGGGCCACGGCAGCGCTGGCGTTTGACGATTCTGCAGCGGCGGCTTCGGCCGCCAGTTTGAGCAGCCCGCCGACATCGAGCTCGCTGTGGTCCTTGCGATGCTTGTGCAGCCGACCCAGCGTTGATTTCACCTGCTCTGCGTCGAGACGCACCCAACGGCCGTTCACGTGGATCAGCGAGTTGCCAACCGCAGCGGCGCGCTCGAGTTGTGCTTCGTCGATGGGTGAGTCGTCGATGGTGGCGTCCCATTGCACCAGCGCCCCGGCCGAAAATCGGCCGCTCGACGGAACGTCGGGCTTTGGGGTGGCAGTGGCGTGCACGTTGGTTTTGGCGCGCAACAGATGCTCGGGGCCGAGCAGGCGCACGTCGAGATCATCGAGCACAGCGGGCGCGGTGGTGAGAAATGTCTCGACCTCGTCGAGCGACAATTCGACCGTGCAGGTTGGGTCGAGAGCAAACGCCTCGAGCGCGTGCACGTACAGACCGATGAGTTGGCCGGCCGTCTCAACACGCGAGCGCAGACGAGGAACATGTTGTGGCTGTCGCGCAATATCGCGCGCCAGCGCGTTTTCTTCCATGACATCGCCTGCGGTGCACCACCGCTGCGGTTGGTCGACATCGAAGAGTTCGAGAGTGAGCCGCCATGGGTCGTCGGCCTCGACTGGCAGATGCAACCGCAACTGCGGCGCCACAACAGGCACGCCGAGCGCTCGATCGAGTTCGTGTTCGAAGGTGTGCGCAAGTTCGTTGAGCGCGCTTATGTCGTCGGTGCGGTAGAGCACGTGCCCCGACGCTGAACTCAGCGCGCGAAATGTGCTCTGAGCCGCGCGGTAGTTGGCGCCACGCGATTGGCGAGGCGGAGCCGGCCGCCAGCCGATGTCGTTGAGACGTCGACGGGCCACTGCATCGACCACCACATTGAACAACGATGGCATGTCGTCGACGCCACACGCGGGCGGCATCGCCCGGTGCAATTCGTCGAGTGCGGCCACGAGTGCATGCTCAAGAACTGCGACCCAACGTGCAACAAACACTGGGCCGTTGGCATCGAGCGTTGGCCGAATGCATCCGGCTCGCACTGCGGTTTGCGCAAGTGCTGCCACGGCCGCGAACCACCGCAGTGTTGCTGGCTGACCTGCCTCGGTGAGATCGCACAGCCCGTCGGCTGGCATACGCAGTGTGGGCGTTGGGCGCATGCCCAACGGCTCGGGCAACTGCAGTGGAATACGGGTTGGTAGCGCGGCCGCAGCGTTGTGGCGACCAAGCAGCCGATCGGCGAGACGAATGAGCTCAACCAGATGCAGCACCGAACCATCGCTGCGGTTGATCGCCCACAGGTGCAGAGCGTTGTCGTGCCAACTGATTTGCAGCTCTGGTGACTCGGCCGCGGCAGGACTCATACGCGAGTCACCGTATCGAACGGATCACGCATCGACGCGACGACGGTGTGCCTCGAGAAGTTGTTCGATGAACACGGCGACACCATCGTCGGCGTTGCTGAGCGCAACGTCGGTAGCCAGTGCCTGAGTAGCCGGCGATGAGTTACCCATCGCCACGCTGCGACCAACCCACACGAGCATCGAGTGATCGTTGGTGTTGTCGCCGAAGGCCATCACCTCGTGAGCCTCAATACCGAGGTGCGCGCACAGCCACTGCAGCCCGGAGGCCTTATCGATGCCGGCGGCGCCGATCTCTACTGCTTCGGCGCCCATGTGGAAGACCTCAAAGCCATCGTTGACATGCGGCGCAAGTTGGACCATCAGTTCGTGAGCATCGGCCGTGGGGTGAAACACAAACAGCTTGACGACAACAGCAGCGCCTTCGGAGGCCACGAGCACATCGGGGGTGACGGGCATGTTGGTGGGCGAGGGCATGCGTTCGAGGAAGCCAGGCTCGGCGGCGAAGCCGCGATCGGTGGCCAGCGCGAAGCCGAGCGACGGATCGACGACGCGTAGCCGCGTGATGATCTCGTCGGCGCTGTTGAACTCGAAGTGCAACGTGCGCAGTGGCTCTGCATCGGGGAAGGTGCACACGATGGCGCCGTTGGCCAACACCCCGTGCGTGAGTGCAGGCCCGATGGCATCGACGAGTTGGTGCATCATGAACGGCGGCCGTCCAGTCGCGAGCACAATTCGCACGCCAGTTGCATGTGCCGCGAGCAGCGCGTTCACCGAGCGTTGCGTGATGTTGCCGGCGGGATCGAGCAGTGTTCCGTCGAGATCGAACGCCATCAGCCGCGGCAAACCCGTGCTGGGTGATGGGTTCAGCGGAGATGACATTCGTGAAGACTATCGAGAAATGTTGATATGCCTCGTATCAACTTTGTTATCACGAGGTAGTCTGCCGGTATGGCGTTCGACCCGAAAAAATGGACCCACAAGACACAGGAAGCGTTCGCGGCGGCAATCGATCAAGCCAAAGCGAATAGCAACCCTGAGATCACCCCCGACCACGTATTGGTCGCCTTGATGGGCCAAGAGGGCACCATCGCTGCGGCACTTGTGCAGTCGCTGGGGCTGGCACCGTTGATGGTGCGCAACAAAGCCGAAGAGGCTGTCGCCAAGTTGCCTCGCGCATACGGCGGTTCCGAACCACGCATGAGCCGCGAGCTCACCAACATTGCCGAGAACGCCGAGTCGTATCGCAAAGATCTCAAAGACGATTACCTCTCGGTCGAGCATCTGCTGTTGGCAATGAACCAACGACTCGGCATCGGCAGCGAAGAAATGCTGCAGGCTCTGCAGCAAGTTCGCGGTAGTCATCGTGTCAGTAGCGCCAATCCCGAAGAGCAGTTTCAGGCGCTCGAGAAGTACGGCCAAGATCTCACCAAGCGCGCCCGCGACGGCAAGATCGATCCGGTCATTGGGCGCGACGAAGAGATTCGTCGGGTCATCCAAGTGCTCAGCCGCCGCACCAAGAACAACCCGGTGCTCATTGGCGAACCTGGCGTGGGCAAGACCGCCATTGTCGAGGGTCTCGCTCGCCGCATTGCCGATGGCGATGTACCCGAGGGCCTCAAGAACCGGCGCTTGATCAGTCTCGATATCGCTTCCATGTTGGCGGGCGCGAAGTACCGCGGCGAGTTCGAAGAGCGGCTCAAGGCGGTGCTCAAAGAGATCACCGATTCGGCCGGCGAAGTCATCACGTTTATCGATGAGATCCACACCATTGTTGGTGCGGGCGCTGGCGAAGGCGCGATGGATGCGGGCAACATGATCAAGCCGATGTTGGCTCGCGGCGAGCTGCACATGATTGGTGCAACCACGCTCGACGAATACCGCAAGCACATCGAAAAAGACCCCGCGCTCGAACGCCGCTTCCAGCAGGTCTACGTCGGCGAGCCGTCGGTCGAAGACGCCATCGCAATTCTGCGTGGTCTGAAAGAGCGCTACGAAGTGCACCACGGTGTGCGCATCCAAGACAGCGCGTTGGTCAGCGCAGCGGTGCTCAGCAACCGCTATCTCACCAACCGTTTCTTGCCCGACAAAGCCATCGACCTGATGGACGAAGCCGCCAGTAAGTTGCGCATCGAAATCGACTCGATGCCCACCGAAATCGACATCGTCGAGCGCCGCATTCTGCAACTCGAAATCGAGCAGGTGGCGCTGAGCAAAGAAACCGACGCTGCATCAATCGAGCGTCTCGATGCGCTCAACGACGAACTTGTCGGTCTCAATGTGCAAAGCGCCACGATGCGCACTCACTGGGAAGGCGAAAAGCAAGCCATCACCGCCATCCGCACGCTGAAAGAAGAGCTCGAGCATCTCGGCACTCAGCTCGAACGCGAAGCCGACCTCAACGTCGCAGCCGAGATTCGCTATGGCCGCATTCCTGAACTGCAGCGTCGCATCGAAGAGGCCACGGCGCATCTCGATTCGTTGCAGAGCACCAAGCGCATGCTCAAAGAAGAAGTCGACGCCGAAGACATCGCCGAGGTCGTCAGCAAGTGGACTGGTGTTCCCGTCAGCCGTTTGCTTGAGGGCGAGATGGCCAAGCTGGTGAACCTTGAGGCGCTGTTGCATCGCAGAGTCATTGGTCAAGACGACGCAGTCACTGCGGTATCACATGCCATCCGCCGAAGCCGCGCTGGGCTCAGCGATCCCGATCGCCCGATCGGCTCGTTTATGTTCCTCGGGCCAACCGGTGTTGGCAAGACTGAGCTTGCCCGTGCTGTGGCCGAGTACCTGTTCGACGACGACCGGGCGATGGTGCGTATTGACATGTCCGAATACATGGAGAAGTTCTCGGTGAGCCGGCTCATCGGTGCGCCCCCTGGCTATGTGGGCTACGACGAAGGCGGCCAACTCACCGAGGCTGTACGCCGTCGCCCCTACAGCGTGGTGTTGCTCGACGAGATCGAAAAGGCGCACCCCGATGTCTTCAACGTGTTGCTGCAAGTGCTCGACGACGGTCGCCTCACCGATGGTCAGGGTCGCATCGTCAACTTCACCAATGCGGTTCTGATAATGACCAGCAACTTGCCCGGCGATCCGAGCACGTTCTTCAAGCCTGAGTTCATCAACCGAGTTGACGACATCATCCGCTTCCGTTCACTCACCGAAGCCGACATCGTCGAGATCGTCACTATTCAGCTTGGCTCGCTTCGCTCGCGGTTGGCAGCGCGGCGCATCACGCTCGATGTCACCCAGTCAGCGATGGCGCTCTTGGCCCATCAAGGATTCGATCCGGCCTTCGGCGCTCGACCCCTGAAGCGCACTATCCAACGCGAGATCAGCGACCCGATGGCGGTTCGTATTTTGCAAGGTTCGCTCAGCGACGGCGACACGGTCACGGTCGAGGTTGTCGACGACCGCATCGCGTTGCGCTAACTCCACTATTCGTGGATCACAACCTTGCCTCCCATGGGCAACAGGTTGAGCGCCCAGATCATGTCCATCGCCGGGTTACTCACCCGAATGCATCCGTGTGAGGCGGCATAGCCCGGCACGTTGGGTGCGCCATGCACGGCGATACCGCGCACCACAAAGCGGGGGCGATACAGCGTGCCAAGCGTGCCTTTGTAGATCGGCTCGTCAACCACGCGATAGACGCGGAATGTACCCACATCAGTGATGGCAGTTCCGGTCACTTTGGCGCCGGTGATCTGATTGTCGGCTTCATAGAAGTAACCGCCGCCAGTGGACACATTGATGACCAGCAGCATCTGGCCGTTGCGCACGAAGAAACCGAGTTGGCGTCCCTTGTCGACCTCGAAGAGATCGCCGGAAGTGGTGACGCTTGCTGTGGCGCGACAGTTCGGCCAGTTCAGACTGTGCGCTGTAGCGGCGTTCACCGTGCCGGTCGGTGTGAGCCCGTGCCACTTCTGATAGGCCATCACCGCCTGTTGGGTGCTCCAACCGTATGAGCCGTCGGCACCTTCGTTCCAGAAACCGAAGTCAAGAAGGCGTTGTTGAATTGCCGCCACATTGGCGCCGGTTGCGCCGCGTCCAGCACTGAGGATTGCGGTAGCCATGAAGCCCGCACACATGGCTGGCGTTGGGTCCACGTTTTGAGGGATTCCGAATGGAGCAGCGACTGGCGTGCCCAGGTAGAAACCGCTGAGATCAGCAATGGCATGTGTTGGGTTCTGAGCGAACACATCGAAGCCCCGCGCCGAGACCGGCACGATCACCTGAGTGGCCAGCGTCTGGCCAGCCCAACTGACATTCATCGACGACGTATCGCGTTGCTTGATCGCTGGGTTGTTCGACCCTGCAGGCGTGACACTGATGTAGCCAGCTTCGAGGGTGTCGTCGACCGTGAGGTTCAGCGCAACTGCCGAGATGTCAGAGCGACCGATAGCGGCATTGCTCGCGACGCCAACTTCGAGGTTCCATCCGGGGAGCAATCGCTGTGTGCCACCAAGTGGGTTCAGCGCAGCCGAACGGCTATCGAGGAAACGAGTGGGGGTAGTGAGCGGCACGAAGAGGCCATCGGTAGAGGTGGCGGCCGTGGCGCCGGTGAATGAACCGATCACGTCGATGACCAAGTTGCCGCCGCTCGATGAGAACACCGAGAACTGCCCGGCCGAATCGACTGGCACGATGACTTGGTTCGAAGCGACCTGGCTGCGAAAGACCGTGTTTACGTTTGATGTCGATGGCTGCGTGGAGCCAGCGGGGAACACGGTCCAGTAGCCGGGCCCGTTGCCGATAGTGGTCACGTTGAGCACCACGGCGGAGGCATCGGCGGCGTCAGCAACCGCGTAGGTGCGGAGATCGCTTTCGATCAACGGCGTTGCTGTGATGCGCGTATCCACCATGCGTGATGGCACAGGCAGGGGCACGAACCGCCCAGCCTCGGCCGCAGCAACGGGCATGTAATAGCCGAGCATGTCGACCACCACATTGCCGCCGGCCGACGAGTACACATCGACTGCGCCTGACGGCCCAACAGGCACCGTGACCATGTTGGCCAAGGCGAGGTTGTTGCCAAAGAACGCGCCGGATGCGTCGACGTTGAGGTTTGATGCAGTGGGCAGGGTGGTGTCGTGCGGGTAGAGCGTCCAGTACCCAATTGCTGTGGGACCAACAACGGTGACGTTGAGGACCACAGCGGTCATGCTTGCGGGGGGCGGAAGCGGCAGGTCGCCCATTACGGGAACAACCAGCACGCCACCGGTTTGTAGCGAACCGGTAGTACGCGTGTCGGCCAGACGAAGGGGTACGGCCAGCGGCTGATAGGCCGAGGTTGCCGATGGTGCCGCCGCGGCCGCAGACGTGGCGGTGGTGGCCAGGCAGACCACCGAAGGCAGGGTCATCAGGCTCAGCGCAAGAGCGCCGATTCGAACGTGGGGGCGTCGCATTTCACAAAGGCTACTGCGTGAGTGCCGGTGGAGTTTTTGCACGAGGCGAGCTGATGCCTACGACTCGTGTGCCGCTTGAAGCGTCAACGTGAACGTGGTGGGGGTCGCTGAGGTGAGTTCGAGGCGACCACCATCGGCTTGCGCCAAGCGACGAGCGAGCGCGAGCCCGCGGCCGTGAAGCGACGCTGGATCATCGGACCCAAGAAACTTGGTAGCGATGTGCTCGGCGTTGACGGCGCCTCGATCGTTCACGTGCAACTGCCGACCGGACACGGTGATGCTCACGTCGCCGCTGCCGTGGCGCAGCGCGTTGTCGAGCAGCAGGTCGATGATCTGACCAACGAAGCCGGGGGTAGCAAGAACCAACGCCTGTTGCCCAGACGCAACAGTGCTGAACGTGAGTGACCGGCGCTGTTGTTGGTATCGCGGCATCCAGTCGACTCGGTGTTGTTGCGCGATGTGATCAAGCGCCACGGGCACTCGCAGGCGCCCACGGCCGCCACGGGCGAGGTCGAGCAACTCGTCGAGCGTTGCTGTGAGCCGATCGGTTTGCTCGAGTGCGTGCAAGGCGTCGGTGCGTACCGCAGGATCGGGATGAGATGCCAGCAACTCGATCTGCAGGCTGATGCCAGTGAGGCCAGTGCGCAGTTGGTGGCTTGCGTCGGCGATGAAGCTCCGCTCTGAGTTCAGCGTCTGATCCAGTCGCAAGGCGCTCGATTCGAGCGAGGTACGTATGTCGTCGATCTCGCGAATGCCTGACATTGGAGGCAACGCTGCGCTGAAGTCGCCAGCGCCGAGGCGTGCTGCCGAGCTCGAAAGCTGCTCGAGCGGACGAGATACTCGGGCGCCAAAGATCGAGGCGAGCACAGCCGCCAGCAACACGCCGCCTGCGGCGAGAACGCCAAGGAGCGACAACTGTCCGTTGAAGCGCCGCCGAACATTGGCTCGGGAAGTGCTCACATCGATGCGCGTGTCGGCGGCCCCAGCAACGGTGGCGTGAATCGAGTCATTGATGATTGGTCCGACGGCGGCGATGAGGTCGCCGTTGCGTGCTCGAATTTCGGCACGGTCACCTTCGATGAGCAGCTCGACAAGGCGCTCTTGGTCGATGGGTTGGTTGTTCAATAAGGGTTCGGCCAGGGTGGAACTGATCGAGGTCGCTTGGGCGGCGAGGCGATCGCGCAGCTCGTCTTCGGTGGCTCGTTGCAGCAACAAGATTACCGGCGTGGCAAGCACCACGAGCACCATCACGCTCACCAAGATCGTGTTGCGGACCAGCCGTTTACGCATCGCGTGTCACCCAGCTTCGTAGCGGAAACCGATTCCGCGGACGGTGATAATGCGCTCTGGCGGATCGCTGGTGTCGCCGATCTTTCGCCGCAGCGTTGCGACATGGGTGTCGAGCGTGCGCGTGGAGCCCCACCAGTTTTCGTCCCAGACCTCGGTCATGATGGCCTCGCGTCGCAGGGTCTCGCCGTGATGTGTCGCGAGCAGCACGAGCAGGTCGAACTCCTTTGGTGAGAGGCCTAGCTCGTCATCGCCAAACCACGCTCGGCGAGCAGCGCGGTCGACGCGAAGCTGTCCAACGTGATCGACATCGTGCATCGCGGGCCCACCCGCTTGACTGGCGCGAAGTCGAGCGCGTATTCGGGCGGTGAGCTCGGCAACACGAAACGGCTTGGTGATGTAGTCATCGGCGCCTGCATCGAGGCCCACCACGACCTCGACCTCTTCGTTGCGTGCGGTGAGCATCACAATCGGAAGTGTTGGGTGCAGCACGCGAAGGCGTCGGCAAATCTCGAGTCCATCGATGTCGGGCAGGCTCAGGTCGAGCAGCACGAGATCAGGAAGTGATTCGGTCACTGCGTTGAGCGCAGTCTCACCCGTGTCGCAGTGGCGCACGTCGAACCCCTCGGCACGCAACATGCGCGCCAGTGGCTGACTGATGCGCACATCGTCCTCGACCAGCAGCAGCGAGCTCATACGCGTTTGAGCGTAGGTGGCTGGTGGGACGCCGCGCCGCCACAGTGGTGCTCAGCCGTTGGGCGGATTGTCCCTCACCCAAATTGCGGCCTGCGTGCGATCGGAGACCTCGAGCTTGCTGAAAATTGCGGTGAGGTGGGCCTTCACAGTGCGCTCGCTAATGCCGAGTTTCTTGCCGATGCCTTTGTTGGTGAGGCCTTCGGAAAGCACCCGGGCAACTTCCCACTCGCGGGGACTCAGCGTAGGAACAACCACTGGATTTCGCTGACCCTCGATGAGGACTCGCGCAGCCTTTGGATCGAGCGGAGACTCGCCGGCAAATGCGGCCCGAACGCCGTCGACAAGTTCGGCCGGGGTGGAGTCTTTCAAGAGGTATCCAATGGCGCCCGACGAGATTGCATCGAACACTTTGCGCTGCTCTGAGAACGATGTGAGCGCCACGATACGGATCTTTGGATTGGCGGCCAAGATCTGTCGAGTGGCCTCGAATCCGTCGAGGTTCGGCATCGACAGGTCCATCAAGATGATGTCGGGGTGGCGTTCAGCGGCGAGTTGGACGGCCTCAATGCCATCGGCGGCGGTGCCCACGATTTCGATGTCGGCGAATGTGCCGAGCAGTGTCTCGAGTCCGCGTCGGACCACCGAATGGTCGTCAACAATGAGCAGTCGAATCATCGCAATGGCACCTCAAGCCGCAGGCAGGTTCCGCCTGCGGGCATGCTACTGACTTTGAGTGTTCCCCCGGCGTCTGATGCAAGCCCGCTCAGCGCGCGAATTCCAAGGTGGCCCTCGGCGAAGGCCGTATCAAGCCGGCTGTCATCGAAACCGACTCCGTTGTCGCGAACTTCGAGAACAGCAGAAGTTGAGGTCTGCGCCAGCGTGACCCAAGCGTTCTTGGCGCGAGAGTGGCTCACAACATTGCGCAGCCCCTCTTGGGCTGCGCGGTAAATCAGTGCGGTTGGGGTCTTGGGCAATCGGTTGGCATCGGGAGCTGTGACCTCGACCTCGACACCGCGATTGCCCGCCCGACTTGCGAGGTCGTCGAGGGCTGATTCGAGCCCCTCCTCGAACAGGTTCGGCGGATAGATCTCGACGAGCAGCGTTCGTAGCGACCCGATTGTTTCGCGAACCTCGGAGGCTGAATCCTCGAGCGCGACGAGTGCTGATTGCGACATTCCCGGCTGAAGCGCAGCGCCGCTGAGGATGAGGGCGACGCCCGCCAGGTCTTGCACGACGCCGTCGTGAAGATCGGACGCAATTCGGCGGCGCTCAGCCGACGACGCGTCGAGCGCGCTTTCGAGCAAGCCCTCGCGCTCGCGCTGACGCTCGCGGAGTCGTCGGGCTAACGACCAAGCCAGAGGTATCTGAACCAACTGCAACGCGGCCAGCGCACCAAGCGACACGGGGGCGAAATCACGGATGAGCTTGTTGCCGTTTTGGGTCACGACATCGAATCGGTAGTACGTCTCGAAGAGAAAGGCAGTGCCGTCGGGTTGTTGCACGCGTACGTACACCTCAAGCAGCTTGCGGTTGGCCAATTCGTATCTGTTTTCGGGGTCTGACAGGTTGCTTACACCGGCAGCGACGCTGCCGGTTTCGAGCACTGCCAATTCGTCGTCCTCAATCGCAAAGGTTTCTCCCATCAGCCGCGGGTCATTCGCGTACATGATCCGCCCGTCGGCGCGCCACACCTTCACTCGAACCAAGTCTTTGCTGATGATAAATCGCCGCACTAAGTCGTCGATGGCCAGCACAACGGTGGGGTCTCCGGAGTTGAGTCCATTCGTAATCGACGGCTCAACAATTTCGCGGGCGACCTGTACCGTCTGCGCGCGTGCGCTGGCGATTGCTTCTCGCTCGCCAACGCGGCGACTGGCAACAACAAGCCCGAAACCTACGGCGACAACTGCCAGAACTCCGGCGATCGAAAAACCTGCAACAGAACGCCATCCGCCATTGCGAAGTTCGTCGGGCCTCCGTCGTAACAACACGTCGTCAATTTAGTGCAAATGGCCTGATTTGAGTGTCAAGTTGCTGTCAAGCAAACTGGTCGCCGACTGGTTCTATTGACCCATCCGCAACCGCAAAGCAGCTGCATGAGCTGGGAAACCTTCGTGGTCGGCAAGGGCGATGATCGACGGCGCCAACCTCAGCATCGCCGTCTCGTCGGACGTGGCAATCGCTGTGCGCTTCAAGAAGGTCTCGACCGTGATGCCGGAGGACACGTGGGCGAAACCACTCGTGGGTAACGACGCTGGGCAGCCGAGCACATAGTTGGCGGCGCTGAACGGAGTGTGCTGGCTCACCAGGATCTCGCCGGCCTCGGTGAGCAGATCGAGTGTGGGTTGCCGCGCTGATTCGTGCACGACCAACTGCAGGTGTTCGGGTGCGTAGCGGTTGACCACAGCCGCAGCTGCCGCCAGCGACGCAACGACGACGCAGCCACCGTTTACGCCGAGCGCGGCCCGCGCCGCTGTGGCGCGAACCTCGGGGAGTAGATCGAGTTGGCGGGCAAGCTCGATGTCGGTCTTGTCGGCCAGCGCCAGCGAGGTGGTCACCAACACAACAGCCGAGTCGGTGCCGTGTTCGGCCTCGATGAGTAAGTCGGCTGCGAGACGAATTGGATCGGCGCTGTCGTCGGCAAGCACCACGCTCTCGGTAGGACCGAGCAGCATCATCGTGGCCACGCCATGGCGCTGCATCTCTACCTGTGCGCACGTGACCGCCGGCGAGCCCGGGCCCACAACTTTGCGCACCTTTGGAAAGGTGTTGGTGCCGAAACCAAGCGCAGCGATTCCGGCGGGCCCGTTTGCGCGGAACACGTTGGTGATTCCGAGCTTGCGGCACACGACTAAGACCGCGGCGTCAACTTCGCCGCCGCCGCCTGGCACCGGTGGGACGACCATTGCTAGCTCGGGCACGCCGGCCACTGTTGCGGGAACTGCAAGCTGGTATGCCACCGATGGATAGCTGGCCTTGCCACTCGGAACGAACAATCCGGCAGATGCGATAGGCGTGATCTTCTCGCCCACGAACAAACCCGGCTCGCTTTCGACGACCCAATCGCTGGCGCGTTCGCGCACAATGTTGTTGAACGTGCGGAGGTGGGCAATCGCTTCGTCGATGGCTGCATCCACCGCAGGCGACACGTTGGCGTTGGCGAGCTCGGCCTCGCTGACGCGAAGTTGGTGAGCTTCAAGTTCAATGTGATCGAAGTCGCGGAGGGCTCGGCACACGGCGTCGTCGCCGTTGACGCGCACGTCTTCGATGATGCGACCGATGGAGTCGCGCAGGGTCGGATCGAAGATGTCATCGAGCCCGCGATGGCAGAGTGCTGCGCGGTCAGCCTCGCTCATGTCGTCCCAACGCATCCGTCGCATCACAGTCATGATGGAAACGGTACAAGGATTGAGTGCGCGGGACACTAGGCTCACGTCACGTTCGCCTGTTCTCAATGAATCCGGCTTTTTGGAGCGTGCATGCCTGTCACCGTTGTAGTTGGAGCCCAGTGGGGCGATGAAGGCAAGGCCAAGGTCATCGACCTGCTCTCGAAAGAGCACGGATACGTCGTTCGTTATCAGGGCGGTCACAATGCCGGTCACACGGTGGTTGTCGGCGAAGAGCGCTACGCGCTGCAGCTCATCCCAAGCGGAATCTTGTACGACCACGTTGTGCCGGTCATCGCGAACGGTGTTGTTGTCGACATGGTCACCTTGTTCAACGAGATCGACACGCTTGAGCGTCGCGGCATTTCATGTTCGCGTCTCATCGTGAGTAGCCACGCCCATCTCATCTTTCCGTGGCATCAGGCGTGGGACGCTCATGCCGAAGCGGGTCGCGGCGACGACAAGATCGGCACCACGCTCAAGGGCATCGGGCCCGCCTACGCCGGTTCTCGACGCAAGTGCCTTCGCGGTCTCGCTCAAAGAACGTGCCACTGCCGAGAATGTCGCGCTTGCTGCGGCCGGCGCTGCAGTGCTCGATGTCGATGCCATCGTTGAGCAGTTCTCGGTGCTGGCCGCCCGGCTCGCCCCATACGTGGGCGACACGGTCAGCGAACTACACGATGCCATGGCGGCGGGGCACCAACTGCTGCTCGAAGGGGCCCAGGCCACCTTCCTCGATCTCGACCACGGCACGTATCCATACGTCACCTCGTCGAACCCCACATCGGGTGGGGCGTGCGTCGGCACCGGCCTCGGCCCTCGCGACATCGACCGCATTGTGGGTATTACCAAGGCCTACACAACTCGCGTGGGCTCGGGTCCGTTCCCCACAGAACTCCTCGACGAACTCGGCGAGAAGTTGGTCGACATTGGCCGCGAATTCGGCACGGTTACTGGCCGTCGTCGTCGGCCGGGCTGGATCGATTGCGTCATGCTTCGCCAGGCAGTGCGGCTGAACTCGTTAACCGAGCTGGCCCTCACCAAGCTCGATGTGTTCGACACGTTCGAGCAGGTTCGTGTGTGCGTTGGCTATCGGGTCGGTGACACCACATTGAGCAACTATCCCGACCGCATGGAGCTTCTCGCCGATGTCGAGCCGGTCTATGTCGACATGCCTGGGTGGAACCAGTCGCTTGCAGCGGTTCGCGAACCCGGCCAACTTCCGGTTCAGGCTCAAGACTTTTTGCGCCTTGTCGAGAGCGAAGTCGGAGTTCCCATTCGCATTGTCGGTGTCGGCGCCGAGCGCGACGACTACCTGTTGTGGTCGTGACTCGATGATCCCTCGCTACGCCCTCCCCGAAATGTCGGCTGTCTTTAGCGACACGGCCCGCTTCGGACGCTGGCTCGATATCGAGTTGCTGGCCACAGACGCGCACGTCGCTCTTGGCTTGGTGCCTGCCGCCGACGCCGCGCAGTGCCGCGACCGCGCACCTGTCATCGACGACGCATTCGTACAGGCCGTGCTTGATCGCGAAGCCGTTACCGATCACGATGTGGCCGCATTTGTCGATGTTGTGCAAGCCGCGATTGGTTCGCCAGCCGGTTCATGGATTCATTACGGACTCACCAGCAGCGACGTGGTCGACACCGCGTGGTGCGCGATGTTGCGCGACGCATGCGATCTGCTCATCGATTCAGCATCGGAATTGCTTGAGGTTGTGAAGCAACTCGCGGTCACGCATCGCGACACGGTGATGATCGGCCGCACCCACGGTGTGCACGCCGAGCCCACAACGTTTGGCATGAAGGTTGCGCTCTGGGCGCTGCAGATCGATCGCGACCGCGAGCGACTTCGGGCCGCCCGTAGTGCAGTAGCTGTGTGCAAGCTCAGCGGTGCCGTCGGCACGTATAGCAATGTCGATCCGTCGGTCGAGGCGTTCGTCGGGGCCAAGCTTGGCCTCACGCCCGTGCCGGCCACTCAGGTGATTGCACGCGATCGCCACGCCGAGTTTTTGTGGGCGTGCGCAGCGGTTGGCGCCACGATGGAAATGATTGCCGTCGAGCTGCGTCATCTGCAGCGCACCGAGGTCCGCGAGGTACAAGAGGGCTTCAAGGTGGGCCAAAAGGGCTCATCGGCGATGCCCCACAAGCGCAATCCGATCTCTGCTGAGACCATTAGCGGTCTGTCGCGGGTTCTGCGAGGCAACCTGCAGGCCGGTATGCAAGACGTAGCACTGTGGCATGAGCGAGATATCTCGCATAGCTCGGTCGAGCGAATTGTGCTGCCCGATTCGGCTCTGTTGGCCCATTATGTGCTCAATCGGATGCGCAAGTTATTGCTCGGATTGCAGGTGTTTCCGCAGCGAATGATGGCCAATCTAGAGGCCAGTCTTGGGCTGGTGTTCAGTCAGCCAGTGTTATTGGCTCTGGTGCAATCGGGTCT
>JAPKZR010000275.1 GCA_026393695.1 Actinomycetota bacterium | reverse complement strand
GGCAAAGTCATGACGGCAATCTAGTCGGCCGTAGTGTTGAGGGCATGTTGGAAGCACACGAGGTTCAACGGGCGCTGGTAATCACCGCCCACCCCGACGATGTCGACTTCGGCGCTGCGGGTGCCGTTGCGAATATGACCGATGCAGGCATCGAGGTCACCTATTGCCTCGTCACCGATGGTGACGCTGGCGGGTTCGATCAGACCATCGCCCGTCCGCAGATGGCGTTAATGCGTCGCGACGAGCAACGCCGAGCGGGCAAAGAGGTAGGTGTCGAATCGCTCATCTTTTTGGGCATGGCCGATGGCCGTGTCGAATACAACTTGCAGTTGCGGTGTGCGCTGTCGCGGGTAATTCGCGAGGTCCGTCCGCAGCGTGTGCTCGTGCAATCACCCGAACTCAATCTGGCTCGCCTGTATGCGAGTCATCCCGATCATCTCGCTGCTGGGCAAGCCTCGATTGCGGCGATCTATCCCGACGCTCGCAACCCGTTCGCCTATCCCGAATTGCTCGCCGAGGGCCTCGAGCCATGGGCTGTGTCTGAGATGTGGGTCATGGGCATCCCGGTGAATCCGGCCGAAGAGTTACACGTCGAAGACGTGACCGACAATGTCGAGCGCAAGATTCGGGCGTTGCTTCACCACAAGACCCAACATCAAGATCCTGCCGGAACTGAGCAACGTGTTCGCGGGTTCCTGCTTGCTGCTGGCAAGCGATATGGGCTCGCCGAGGGGCGCTCGGCCGAAGTGTTTCGAGTGATCGACACGCGCTAGTGGTCGCGCTCATTCGTACATAGCGCAGGGCTGTCGCTAGGCTCTCGACTCGTCATTATCTTGTTGTTAAACGTCCCCAGGGGGAACCATGCCTGAAGCAGTAATCGTCGCAACCGCTCGCAGCCCGATTGGCCGCGCCAATAAGGGTTCACTCACCACGTTGCGCCCCGACGAAATGTCGGCCCAGATCGTCCGTGCGCTCATGGCCAAGGTCCCCTCGGTGCAGGCCAGCGATGTCGAAGACCTCATCATGGGTGTCGGTCAGCCAGCAGGCGAAGCCGGATTCAACATCGGCCGTATGGTCGCCATCCTCGCCGGCCTCGACAACGTTCCCGGCGTCACGGTCAACCGTTACTGCTCATCGAGCCTGCAGACCATCCGCATGGCCGCTCACGCAATCAAGTCGGGCGAAGGTGATTGCTTTATCTCGGCCGGCGTCGAAGCCGTGAGCCGTTACCAGTTCGGCGCTAGCGACACGGCCCCGAACCCAATCTTCAAGACCCCAGGCGAGCGCACTCGCGAGCGTTCGGCCGGCGGCCATGCATCATGGACCCCACAGGCCGGCTTGCCCGACGCATACATCGCCATGGGCCAGACCGCCGAGAACGTACGCGAAGTCACCGGCGTCAGCCGCGCCGACATGGACGAATTCGCCAAGCGCTCACAAGACCTCGCCAGCGCCAATGTGGCCAACGGCTGGTTCGAGCAGGAGATCACACCGCTCACGCTTGCTGACGGCACCGTGGTGTCCACCGACGATTGCCCACGCGCAGGCACCACGCTCGAAGCCCTCGCCGGCCTCAAGCCAGCGTTCCGCCCCGACGGCCAAGTCACTGCCGGCAACGCTTGCCCACTCAACGACGGCGCTGCCGCAGTCATGGTGATGAGCCTCGAGAAGGCCAAGGCCCTCGGTCTCACG
Organism: Actinomycetota bacterium; assembly: GCA_026393695.1. Taxonomy (GTDB): domain Bacteria; phylum Actinomycetota; class Acidimicrobiia; order Acidimicrobiales; family Ilumatobacteraceae; genus WLMZ01. The sequence continues at coordinate 11,213 of JAPKZR010000275.1, read as the reverse complement.
CCACTCGCTCGCATCGTTTCGTCGGGCGTGTCGGGTCTCAACCCCGAGATCATGGGCCTTGGCCCAGTCGACGCCGTTCGTCAGGCACTCAAGCGTGCCGGTTTGACCATCGACGATATCGACCTCGCCGAGATCAACGAAGCCTTCGCTGCTCAGGTTCTTCCTTCGGCCCGTGAACTCGGCATCCCGATGGAGAAGCTCAACGTGAACGGCGGCGCAATCGCCCTCGGTCACCCATTCGGCATGACCGGTGCCCGCATCATGACCACCCTCATCCACGGCCTGCAGACCGCCGACAAGACCTTTGGTCTTGAGACGATGTGCGTCGGCGGCGGCCAGGGCATGGCAATGATTATCGAGCGCCTGAGCTGACCAATCGAAGAACCCGCCGTCGGCGAACGCTGGTAGTTCTCGTAGCCCTCTGCAGTCTCTTTCAACACCTTATGTTCGGGCCGCCTGGTTCGTTGTCGCTTTCGGGCGACAACGTGCCAGTGCCGGCCGGACCATGGCCCGCACCGTCGCAATCTCAGCCTCAATGGAGTCTGACGAGCGACGGTGTTCCATTTTTCGGTGGTCGCCCGGCGTGCTCAATGCGCTACGCCAACATCATCGCCAATCAGTTCGCTCGCGATGGAGCCAATGAGGCCACGCAGCAGTGGGCGGTATATATCGCATCACGCGAGACCGGTTGCTTACACAAGACGGTCACCGTGAACGAGCAGACTCGCGACGACTCACACTGTGCGTTTCAGCTCAACGTGCTGTCGGGAACCTTCGCCCCCACGGGCGAGCTCGGCCGGCACGGGTGGACTCCTGCCAAGGTGCGCAAGTCAATGCGTGACTGTGCCGATGCCGCCAGCGATCTGTGGGTGTCGTGTGGTCGCGGACCGTGGTCTCCGCCGTATTCGTGTCGGCCGCCCACCATCGGCGCCTAGGGCTCAACCACGCGTTGACTCAACCACGGCGTTGCTGAACTCGGGCCACAGTTGCAGGGCTTCGGTGCGCCATTCGTCGAACGGCCTGTCGGTCAGCGCAACCACGCCAACGCCGGCCACCGGATCGATCCACATCAAGGTGCCTGCGCCGCCGAAGTGACCAAACGTGGCGGCACTGTTTGCCGACCCCATCCAGTGCGGCAACTTTGCGCCGTGGATCTCGACCCCAAGTCCCCACGGGCACGGCCGAAAGCTACCGATGCCTGGCACCACGCCGGGCAGTTCGGTGAACTGAGCCGTTGTTGCCTGCTGCACAGTGGACGCAGCCAGCAACGTGGGGTGCATTACTTCGTTGATGAACTTCACCATGTCGTTGACCGTGCTCCAGATGCCGTAGGCGGGGGAGCCGTGCAGCTGAGTGTGGGCCATGCCGAGTGGCTGCAGTATCGCCTCGCTGAGATAGTCGCCGAACGACATGCCCGTGGCTTCGGCCACCGTGTCGGCGGCCAGTTCGATGCCAGTGTTCGAGTAGATGCGATTGCGCTCGGGCTGCGTAATCGGGTCAACGCCATCGAATCCATAACCGCCAGCGTGGCTGAGCAAATGACGCATGGTGCAGCCGCGCTGACCAACCGGTGCATCGAGGCTGATCGAGCCTTCTTCAACAGCCACCAACATCGCCCAGGCACTCACCACTTTGGCGAGAGATGCCAACCGAAACACGTGTGTTGCGTCGCCGTGAACCTCGACGGACCCGTCGAAACGAACTGTGGCAGCGGCAGCGTGATTCACTGGCCAACTGTCGATGAGCGACAGCGGCCCCACAGCAGCGCTCAGGCGAGACCGCTGCTGCTGATCAAGCCAGCAGTGCGGAAGGCCAGATCGAGGCTCTGGCGGCCATTGAGGCGGGGATCACACACGGTCTGATAGCGGTCGTCGAGTTGCGAGTCGAGAATGTTGTCGGCGCCGCCGATGCATTCGGTGACGTCGTCGCCGGTGAGCTCAACGTGGATTCCGCCGGGCCAGGTGCCTTCGGCAGCGTGCGCTCGCACAAAGCCACCAATTTCGGCGCACACCTGATCGAAGTCGCGGGTCTTGCGGCCGCTTACAGCGGTGTATGTATTGGCATGCATGGGGTCGCAGGCCCACACCACGGGGTGATCGGCGTCGCGAACCGCACGCAGCAGTGGTCGCAATTTGTCTTCAACCTGATTGGCGCCCATACGAGTGATCAAGGTGATGCGCCCAGGAATACGTGACGGGTTGAGCGCCTGACATAGTTCGAGCACGAATTCGGCGTCGGTGGTTGGCCCAATCTTGCAGCCGAGCGGGTTACCGACGCCACGCAGGAACTCGATGTGAGCCCCGTCGAGCTGACGGGTGCGCTCGCCGATCCAGAGCATGTGCGCTGAGCAGTCGTACCAAGCGCCGGTGAGCGAATCTTGGCGGGTGAGCGCTTCTTCGTAGCCAAGCAGCAGAGCCTCGTGGCTGGTGTAGAAGTCGACCTGATGCAGTTGGCTGTTCGATTCGGTGTCGACACCGCAGGCACGCATGAAACGCAGTGCCCGATCGATCTCGCTGGCCAACTGGTCGTACTTTTGGCCCTCGGGGCTGCTGGCCACGAACTCTTGGGTCCACGCGTGCACCCGGTTCAGGTCGGCGAAGCCGCCTTTCACGAAAGCGCGAACGAGATTCAGCGTGGAGGCGCTTTGGTTGTACGCCTGCACCAAGCGAGCCGGGTCGGGGCGACGTGCCTCGGCAGATGGGTGCTCGGAGTTCACGATGTGGCCACGGAAGCTGGGCAGGTCTACGTCGCCGACGCGCTCGAATGGTGACGAACGTGGCTTGGCGAACTGGCCTGCCATGCGGCCGACCTTGACCACCGGCACACCGAGCGAATAGGTGAGCACCACGGCCATTTGCAAGATCACACGCAACTTCTCGCGGATGTTTACCGCAGAGAAGTCGTCGAAGCTTTCGGCGCAGTCGCCCGCTTGCAGCAAAAATGCGTTGCCGGCGGCCACGTGGCCAAGTGCGGTCTGCAAACTGCGAGCCTCACCGGCGAATACCAGTGGGGGATAGCTCGAGATTTGTTTGAGCGCGCCTTGGAGCAGTGCGTCGTCGGGCCATTCAGGCTGCTGTGCGGCCGGAAATGACTGCCAAGAAGAAGGTGTCCACGTCTTGGCCATGATGAAATCAGGCTGCGAGGATGCGAACAGCGTCTTCGCGAAGACCAGCGACCGCACGGCTGACGAGACGGCGGGCCGCCTCTGCAGTGACGCCGAGGTTCTCGCCGACTTCGCGGAAGCTCTTACGCTCGCCATCGAGCAAGCCGAAACGGGCTTCGACGGCGTAACGAGCACGCTTGTCGAGGGTTCCGAGCAACTCGTCGAGCAGGTCGCTGTCGACCATGGCCATCACGGCATCTTCGGGGGTGCCGTCGCCGTTGGCCATGAGATCGCCGAGGGTGGCATCGCCGTCGTCGCCGATGGTCTTATCGAGCGACACTGGCGTGGTGAGACGGTGCAACTCGGCGTTGCCGAGGTCGAGTGTCTCGCCGTCGCCGCTGGCCTGACGCAATGCAGCGCGCAGGCTGGCCGAACGGTCGCCAGGGATACGAATGAGGCTGGCCTTTTGGTCAAGTGCACGGCCGATGGCCTGACGGATCCAGAAGGTTGCATAGGTGCTGAACTTGAAGCCACGGCGCCAGTCGAACTTGTCGACGGCGTGCTCGAGGCCCAGGTTGCCCTCTTGAATGAGGTCGAGCAGATCCATGCCCTGAGGCAATGGGTAGCGGCGAGCAATGCTCACCACGAGACGAAGGTTGGAGCGGATGAACCGATCCTTTGCCTTGGCAGCGGCGGCGACGGCAGCTTTGTGCTGAACCGACTTCTCGCCGTTGGCGATACGCTCGGCAGCCTCACGGCCGGCTTCGATAGCGCGTGACAGTTCGCGCTCTTCTTCAGCGTTGAGGAGGGCAACTTTGCCGATGTCGTTGAGGTAAAGACCAATGGAGTCGTTCATATCAGGTTGTCTAACCGTTCTGGTTGAGTTCGCATTCCGCGGTGCGGCGTGGCAAGCGACACACGGGCTGTGTATCTCGGGCAACGCACCCACCGAGGCAAAATTCGTCAGTACGCGCAAAAATTGCACGTCGCGACGAAATCTGCTGTCCAAGGGGGGTGTTGGGCAGATCTTGAAGAGTACTTATGTAGGGGGAAGGACAGAGTACACCATTCGTCAAGTCATGTCATGTCAGAGCGTTGGGGCCCTCTCGGGGGCGTGGCGCAGATTCGAGGCTGGCTTCTTCTAGACTTCTCGATCGTGCCTGCCCGTATTGGATTGTTCGGTGGCACATTCGATCCCCCGCACGTCGGACACCTTGTCACGGCTGTCAATGTGCGACACGCTTTGCAACTCGATGTGGTCGTGCTGATGGTGGCCAATGTGCCGTGGCAAAAAGAGTCCAGCCGCCGGATCACGCCTGCTGAGGACCGGTTTGCACTGGTTCAGGCAGCAGTAGCCGGTGTGCCTGGACTTGCGGCTGGCCGAACCGAAATCGACCTTGGCGGACCGAGTTACACCGTCGACACGCTGGCAATTCTCGCCGATGAGAACCCGGACGCCGAACTGTTCACCATTGTTGGCTTCGACGCAGCCGCCGGTTTCACCACGTGGGAGCGCTATCACGATGTTGCCGCACGATCGTCGCTCGTGGTCGTCGACCGTCCTGGTGTGTCGGCAACGTTGTCCGAGCAGTTTCAGTGGCACCATGTTGAGGTGCCGCATCTCGACGTCTCAAGCACCGACCTTCGTTCGCGTTTCAGCGATGGTCGCCCGCTTGATTATCTGATCACCGAACCGGTGTTGGCGGTTATCCGCGAACGTGGACTCTATGTAGGAGCACAATGACGGCCCTGAATTCTCGTCGGCGCAAGCGAACTCTCACCGCCGCGATGGCTGGTGTGGTCGTGTTGGGCGCCGCTCCTGTGTTGGGCTATTTCGGTGCCGACGTGCTGCGTAACTCAAAGGCGGGCACCGAGGCAATCACAATCCCCGAGGTGCCATTTCCCTCAACGCCAACGGCTGTGTTGGCGGTTGTGAACGACCAGCAAGATGTCACGGCGCTGGCCGTGATGATTTTGGCTCCCGGAACTGGCCGTGGCGGCACGCTTGTGTCGATTCCGACCAACGCGTCGCGGGCGCAGACAATCGACGACCTCAACGTGCCGGTGGCTGCCAGTTTTGTAACGGGCGGCGCCGAGGGTCTGCTTGGCGATGTTGAGTCGCTCAGCAGCGTCACGCTCAACTTCAATGCCATCGCTACTGAGGCCGACGTCGCCACGTTGCTTGAGCCGGTTGGTCCACTGGCGGTGACCTTTCCGAATCCGGTGGTGAACACCGATGTAGAGGGCGCTGGCAGCACGTTGTTTCCGGCTGGTCCGGCCGCGTTGTCGGCGGCGCAGTCTGCAAGCGTGCTCACGGCTACTGATCCAACGCAGCCTGAGACGGGGCGACTGGCCAACGTGCGCTCGGTGTGGACTGCGCTCGCTACCACGGTTGGGTCTGGCCTCGCCACGGCAAATGCCGCCGATGCCGCACCGACGAACTTCAACGAATTTCTCGCTCATTTCTTGGCCGGGCCGGTGCAGGTTTACAACGATCTCAACACGGTGGCGCTCACCGGCGCTGCGAATCCGGAGCGTCTCGATGTGGGCAGCCTCGACCGAGCGTCGGTGGTGTTCGTGATGGCCGCGGTGGCTCCGGGAGCGATGATTGCCCCCAATCCAAACCTGAGCTTTCGAATCGAGAACGGGCTCACCGACGCCGAGGTGGTGGCCGCTGGCCTCACCGGTTACACGAGTGCCTCGTTGAGCCGCGACATCATCGCCCGACTGATCTTCCTGCAGAGCAACGTGGTTTCGGTCTCCGCCGAAATCGCCACGCTTCCCACGAAAGTGGTTCCCGATAAGACCATTGTGTTTACGCTCAACGAAGTACAGCCAGCCGAGGAAAAAGACTTCGTTGCGTTGTATGGCCCGGTTGAGTTTCGCCGCCCGGCTGTGGCATATCCGCTGGTCGACATCGTGGTCGTTATCGGTCGTAGCTATCTGGCCGAGGTGAAGAAGAACCTCGATGCCTCGGCTGTTGGTTCTACCCCCGATGGCACCGCCACAACGGTTGTCGACCCATCCGGCGCTACCGTGTCGTCCTGATATGAATGCTGACCTGAGCTCCCAAGACCTGGCCATCGTCGCGGCCCGTGCCGCCGACGACAAAATGGCTACCGACACCTTGGTGCTCGAGGTGGGTCCGATCCTGGCCATCACCGAGTTTTTTGTGATCACTAGTGCCTCGAACCGCCGCCTTGTGCGTGCCGTCGCCGACGAGGTTGAGGCCAAGGTGCGCGAGGCCTCGGGTCGCTCGCCGCTTCGTGTTGAGGGTGCTCGCGAGCAGCAATGGGTGCTCATTGATTACGGCGATGTGGTTGTGCATGTGTTTAGCGACGAGACCCGATCGTTCTATGAGATCGAGCGTTTGTATCGCGATGCGCCAACCATCGAGTGGATCGATCCAGCACTGGCTGCCAAAGCCGCGAACTGATTTGCGGTCGCAGCGGCCCCGTGGCACCGTGATGTCGTGACACCGTGATGTCGTGATGTCGTGACCAACGGCACGATCGCTGTTAGGGATAGATCGGGTACGGTCTATCACTGTTATGAATATGCTCCTGTCAGGCCCCTTCGATACTGCTGAATTGCCGCGCATCGCGCCGGCCCCAGTAACGGTGACGGTGTCTCGAGTCGTTGAGCCTGGCCTCGAGCGTGAGTTCGGCCAATGGGCTGAGACGATGGTCGAACGGGCCAATGCCTTCCCGGGCAGTCTTGGTGGTGGCGTCTTGGCCCCAGGTCCCGATGGCGGCGAGTTTCAGATTGTGTTCCGTTTTGTTGACGGCCTGGCATTGCGTCTGTGGGAGCGTTCGCCGCAGCGTGCGGTGTTGTTGGCCGAAGCTGATCGGTTTGTCACGGGCGAACGGGTGCATCGCACCGTGGGTGTTGAGGAATGGTTCGATCTGCCATCGCGGTCCGAGCCGGCTCGCCCGTTATGGCGCCGCATTATCACTGACGTGGCATGGGTGTACCCAGTGGCGCTGCTCGCCTCGTTGTATGTGGCGCCGTTGCTGGCCCGTTTGCCGGTGAGCGCGCGCACGTTGTTGTCGGCCGCGCTGGTCACCTTGGTGATGCGTTTGGCGGTCGGGCCGATGCGTTCGCGGTTGCGGTCTCGTCGCCGACTCTAAGGAATCTCTCGCCTTCGCGTTTGTACCTTGGGTATCGCGCTGGTAACTTCATGTTCCCGATTCGGGGCTGTAGCTCAGTTGGCAGAGCACTTCCATGGCATGGAAGGGGTCAGGGGTTCGATTCCCCTCAGCTCCACAAGATAACCACAGTTCAGAGGCTCCGGGTGACTTCGAGGCCTTCGAATTTGCCGTCGGCGCGCCACTGTTCGAGACGCTCGATGTATTCGAAAGGTCGGCCCATATAGGCGCCGGAACGCGCCGAGCGCATGTCGCCGCCGCCTTCGTTGTTGAGGTATCCCGGCGTACACGTTTCGTTGTAGCGACCGAGCTTCATCAGGTTGGTCAAGATGATGTTGAACCACTCATGTTCGGCTTCGGCAGTTGGCTCAATCGTGTCGATGTTTTGTTCCTCACAACGGGCGATCACGTTCGCGACGTGGCGCGCTGTCGCGCTAATCGGATGCAAGAAATTGATCGCTTGGCCGCCTTGCACCGTGCTGATCATCAGCAAGTTCGGGAACCCGCGGGTATGTACGCCAAACAGCGTGGAAGGACCATCGGCCCACGCTTCGCTCAGTGCAACTCCTTCGTGGCCGCGCGGATCAAAACCCAAGCGATGCGCGTAGTCGGTCGTCACTTCGAAACCCGACGCGTAGATCAGACAATCGACGGGGTATTCGACGCCATCGACCACCACGCCCGTTGGTGTGATGGCTTCCACACCTTTGCCATCAGTGTCGACGAGCGTCACGTTGGGGCGGTTAAACGACGGCAGGTATTCATCGTGGAAACAAAGCCGTTTGCAGAGCTGGTTGTAGTAGGGCTTCAACGATTCTGCGGTCTTGGGGTCGTGCACAATGCCGGCGATGCGGGTCCGCACGCGTTCCATGTTTTCGAAATCGATGCGTTCGAGTTCGGCTTCGCGTTCTTTAGTTGCGGCTGGAGCGCGCGTGTCGACGAAGAGCATCTCGCCCCAACCGTCTTGGATGAGATCAACTTCGGGCTGATCGCCAATGACCAACGCAGTGAAGTTGTCGATGCGTTCTTGTTGCCAGCCGGGCTTCAGTGATGCAACCCATTGCGGATCGGTCGTCTGATTGTTCCGCACGCCAACGCTCGACGGGGTGCGTTGAAATACGAGAAGTTCCTGTGCGGCTTCGGCGAGCTTTGGTATCGCCTGCACCGCGGTGGCGCCAGTGCCGATGATGCCAACGCGTTTGTCGGTGAGCTTGTCCATGAACTGCAGCGGACCGCCGCCGGTATACGCATAGTCCCAACGGCTGGTGTGAAAGCTATGGCCGCGGAACGTAGTAATCCCTGTGATTCCAGGAAGTTTTGCTTTGTGTAACACCCCGCCCGCGACGACTAAGAAGCGGCTCGTGAGGCGGTCGCCGCGGGTGGTGGTGACAATCCAACGATGAGCGACGTCGTCCCAGACGGCGTCTTCAACTTCGGTTTGGAACATTGCTGCGCGGTAAAGATCAAACTTTGTGGCGAGGAGCTGGCAGTACGCAAAGATTTCTGGTGCCTTCGCGTATTTTTCGGTAGGGATATAGCCGGTTTCTTCAAGCATCGGCAGGTAGGAATACGACTCCACGTCGCACGCTGCGCCTGGGTACCGGTTCCAGTACCAGGTGCCGCCGAAGTCGCCGGCCTTGTCGATGATGCGGATGCTGTCGACGCCTTCTTTGCGCAAATTCGCGGCGGTGAGCATCCCTCCAAAGCCGCCTCCCACGATCACCACTTCAACGTCTTGTGCGATCGAGTCGCGGGTGAAGCCGGGTTCGGCATACGGGTCGGCATCGATGTCTTTGAACACCGCATCGAGTTCGAGATACTGGTTCATGCCGTCTTGACGCAGTCGTTTTTCGCGTTCGATGCGGTAACGGTGTCGCAGTTGCTCCTCAGAAAGTTGAACTGCGTGTGCGTCGTCTTGGGCCATTCGAACTGTGCTCCTTGGTCATTCGTGCGCGGCTGAACTCCGCCAAAACAGGGATTCTACGGTAGCCCGTTCGGCGGTGCCCGATCGTCCTTGCTCAATGAAGAAGTCGTTGGTATTGCTTTGACACTTGGCGGCGGCGAACCATGCCGGCGCTATTTCAGCGAATTCATCACTGGCTCCGACAGGTCAGTTTTGGTCATTCGGGTTAGATTTCATTAATGCTTTCTTCTGCACGCGTGGTTCACGTGGGTGACCTCTCCGACACTGATCTTGACTCGCTTGGCATCACCCGCGGCGACACGTTGCAGTTTGGTGAGTGGTTCGTCCGCCCCGATTTTCTGCGTCCGGAAACTGTTCGGATGCCGCGCGAAACGGCCGTGTCTGGCGCCTTCACCCACATCGGCGTGATCAACTCCTCGCTTGCTGCGATCGTGGCGACCGCAGGAGTTCGCTTTGCCGATGTGCCTGCAATCGTTGAGTGCAACACGCCCGACGGCAGCGTGATCGTTACTGCGATCGAGCCAGATCGCCTCCGTGGCGTCGCCGAGCACCGCCGGTTCCTCGACCGCCTCGCCGCTGCGGTTGAGCCCAAGACCGTCAGCGTCGGCGTGGGAATCGTGGGCTATGGGCCGTTCGGCGGAATGGGTTACACCCATGGCCTCGCAGCGACGGAGACCGAAGGCCTTCACCTTGCGGGCATCTGCGACACCAACGCCGAGCGACGTGAGGCTGCATTGGCTGACTTTCCGCATGTCAGCGCATACACCGAACTCGAATCACTGGCCGGCGACGACAACGTTGGCGTAGTCATCGTTGCCACTCCACCCGTGCTGCACGCCCCGATCGCTCTTGCGTTGCTGCGTGCCGGCAAGCACGTGGTCGTCGAGAAGCCGATGTGCCTCACGGCGGCCGACGCCGACATGTTGCTCAGCGAAGCTGCCGCAGTCGGTCGGACCATCACCGTGCACCAGAGCCGCCGCTGGGATGGCGATTACCTTGCGCTGCGCCGAGCCATCGATGGCGGCACGATCGGCGACGTCTTCAACATTGAGACCTTCGTTGGATCGTTCGAGCATCCGTGCCGCTGGTGGCACAGCGATGAAGCCCTTTCTGGTGGAGCGGTGTACGACTGGGGATCTCACCACATCGATTGGATTCTGCAGATTTTCGGCGGGCCGCCCGAAACCGTGCACGCCTCGTCACACAAACGTGTGTGGCGCGACGTCACGAACTCGGACCAGATCGACGTGCACATGCGCTGGGCCGATGGGCGCGAAGCGCGCTTCATCCAAAGCAATGTAGCCGCCATCCGCAAACCGAAATTCTTCGTGCAGGGAACCGCAGGCACGATTGCAGCTGATTACCGGCCAGTGATCACCGACGAGCTCGTCGCTGGCCGCGGACATGTGTCCACCAGTTGGCATCACGCCGAGGTCGCCTCGACCTTGCGTGTTGCCCGCTACGAGCCGGGCTACGGCATTGTTGAGATGTCGTTGCCTCCGGTTCAGACTGCTGGCTGGCCCTTCCATCGGGCGCTTGCCGATCATTTGCTGCTTGGTGAATCCAGCCCCGTGCCTGCTGAGCAGTCGCGTGACGTGGTCGATGTGCTCGAACGGGCGCACCGATCGGCGGCAGGCTCGGCAGCGGTGTCGGGTGCCTGACACGGTGGTCCGGCCGGTAACGATCGGCGTGCTTGGCGGTACATCCTGGATCGCCAACGAGGCAGTAATCCCTGCGATCAACGCCAGTCCAGGCGCCACGCTGGGAAGGGTAGGTTCGCGAAGCGGTTCGATCAGCTACGCCGACGTGCTTGCCGATCCCTTGGTTGACGCGGTGTACATCGCGCTCCCGAACGACACGCACTTCGAGTGGGTGCTGGCCGCCGCAGCAGCGCACAAACACGTGTTGTGCGAAAAGCCGATGGGGGTTTCGCAAGCCGAAGTCCGCGGCATGATTGAGGCATGCGACGCCGCCGAAGTGTTGCTGGCCGAAGCGTTCATGACACCGTTTCATCCTCGAAGCCTTGCGGTCGATGCGT
>JAPKZR010000232.1 GCA_026393695.1 Actinomycetota bacterium | reverse complement strand
TGTCAATTGCGGCGTAAGCGAATTTAGGCATGAGAGCAACTCCTAGTTGGCGAACAACGTGCGGACGGCTTCGGAAATCGTGGTGGTATCAGATTCGACAAGGGCCATGGCTTCACGCAACATCGTGCGCATTCCCTGGGCGACAGCCAGGCGACGAAGTTCTTCGGTGGTGGCCCAGCCAACAATGAGGCGGCGCAGTTCGGGAGTGATGCGCAACAGTTCGTACACACCGATGCGGTCGCGGTAGCCGGTGCCTGCGCAGTAGTTGCAGCCGGCGCCCTGGAAGAACTGGGTCTTGTCGCTGCCGCCGCTGTGCTGACGGAATACGGCGAGCTCGTCGGCGCCTGGGGTGTAAGGCTCCTTGCATGAGTCGCAGATACGACGCAGCAAACGCTGACCAATGACACCAACCACTGACGATGCAATGAGGAAGGCCTCGATGCCCATGTCGAGGAAGCGATGCAACGCAGCAACGCTGTCGGTGCCGTGCAACGAGCTGAGAACGAAGTGGCCCGTGAGTGCGCTCTGAATGGCGATACGAGCAGTGTCTGCATCTCGGATCTCACCAACCAGAATCACGTCGGGGTCTTGACGCAAGATGGCCTTCAGACCGGTGGCAAACGTGAGGCCCGCTTGCTCGTTGGTCTGAATCTGGTTGATGCCCGGGAAGATGTACTCCACTGGATCTTCAACCGTGGTCACGTTCTTGCCGCTCGAGTTGATCTCTTGCAACGTGGCGTACAACGTGGTGGTCTTGCCGGCACCCGTTGGTCCGGCGCAGATGACCATGCCAAATGGTGCATGCACCATCTTTGAGTACTGCAGGTATGTGTCACGAGGGAAGCCCAGTTCGGCAAGACCGATCATCGAGCGACCCTTGTCGAGAATTCGCATAACGATCTTCTCGCCGAACACGGTGGCAACGCTGGCAACACGAACGTCGACATCTTTGCCATCGATCGAGGTTGAGAACTGGCCGTCTTGTGGGCGACGACGCTCAACAATGTTCATGCCACTCATGATCTTGAGACGGCTCGTGAGCGCGGCGTGAACGCCGAGTGGGATGTTGAAAACTTCGACCAGGTTTCCGTCGATGCGGAAGCGGATGCGCAACCGGTCGTCGAGCGGCTCGACGTGAATGTCGCTGGCACGGTCGCGCATCGCTTGGCCGACAATGCGGTTCACGAGCTGAACGATTGGCGCTTGATCATCAAGGTTGATCTCGCCGGCCTGCGCCAACATGCGCTGCTGATCTTCGGGAATGTCGAAGGCCTTGACGAGGCGATCAACATCGGCATCGGCACGCAAGGTGCTGTCGATGAATGTGCGAACGGTGGCGGGGTCGCCAACGAACCAACGCAGCGGCTGGCTGACAGCGCTCTCTACAGCGGTGCGGCGATACGGCGACGGGTCAGCCGACAACACGATGATGGTGTCGCCATCGAGCGCAACCGGAATCACCTGGTGCGCACGAATCACGGTTTCGGGCAGCAGGTTGACCAACGCTGCGTCGAGCTGGATGCCCTTGGTGTCGGCGGCTGGAATGTCGAGCACCCACCTGGCCCACGGCGAGAGCGATCTCTTGGCGACCAGCGGCGAAGCGACCGAGCGCGATGTCACCGAACTGCAGCAGGTCGCCGTTGGCGATCTGCAAACAGGTGGCCAGCGCCTCAGCGGTGAGCTGCCCGGCTTCGACCAGAATCTGGCCAACCTGCAAGCACTCGGCTGCGCTCGGGCCAACTGCCGGCCCTGTGGGGGTCGGTGCCGATACCGGCCGGTCAAGCGTGAGCATTCCGGAATCTTTGTTGGGCTTAAAAAGGGCCATCAGTTGAACTCCATTGCTGAAACATCGCTGGGGGTTGCGTTGCGTCGAATTACCACGACGACATCGCTGACTCTGCTGCACTCACACCAGAGTCGGTGCCCGAGTTCGCATCGCTCTGCGCACCCGTTGCATTTGGATCTTCCTTACGAACGAACTGGTTGGGGTCGAGCTCGATCAAGGCCCGCTCGATTTCTTCGAGCCGCTCAAGCTGCACTGCCGTATTCACATCCATGAAGGTTTC
>JAPKZR010000032.1 GCA_026393695.1 Actinomycetota bacterium | reverse complement strand
TGAATGGGTCACCAACGGTGTCGCCGATAACCGCTGCCTTGTGGGCGTCGCTGCCCTTGCCGCCGTGGTTGCCGTCTTCGATGTACTTCTTGGCGTTGTCCCAAGCGCCACCGGCGTTTGACAAGTAGTTGGCCATGAGCTGACCGACCAAGATGACTGCAGCCAAGAATGCGCCGAGCGCCTTGAAGTCGATGCCGAAGCCGACGATCACTGGCGTGAGCACTGCCAGCAGGGCTGGGGTGGTGAGCTCACGCAACGATGCCTCGGTGCAGATGTCGATGACGGGGCCGTACTCGGGCTCTTTTTCGCCACGCATGATCTTGCCGTCGGCGAACTGCTTGCGAACTTCTTGCACCACGACACCGGCTGTGCGGCCGACGGCGCGAATGGCCAAGGCGCTGAACATGAACGGCACGGCGCCGCCGATGAGCAAGCCGATGAAGATCTTCGGGTCAGCAACGTTGATTGGGATCAGGTCGAACACGCCGCGCTGCGTCTTGAGTGCGGCATCGATGACGTCCTTGGTGAGCGTCTCGTCTGCTGCGGTCTCAATGAAGCTGGCGAACAAGGCCACAGCGGCGATCACCGCTGAGCCGATGGCGAAGCCCTTGGTGACGGCCTTGGTGGTGTTACCCACGGCGTCGAGGCTGACCATGATGCGCTCGGCTTCGCCGTGGAACTCGCCCGACATTTCGGCGATGCCGGCAGCGTTATCGCTGACGGGACCGAAGGTGTCCTCAGCCACGATGATGCCGGTGGTTGCCAACATGCCCATGCCGCACAAGGCGACGAGGTAGAACGAGAACTGCAGGTTGCCGTCGCCCAGCACCAGCGCTGCGCCCAAGGCGATTGCGATGGCGATGATGGCGTAGACCGAGCTCTCCATGCCGCTGGCGGTACCGGCGAGCACAACCGTGGCTGGGCCCGTCTCGGCGCTTTCGGCGATTTCCTTCACCGGGGTGAAGTGCGTTGCGGTGTAGTACTCGGTGAGGCGGCTGATGAGCTGAGCGAGCACGAGGCCAATGGCCACCGCACCGAAGCATTTCCAGCCGGCGTTGCTCTTGTCGTTGCCCACGTAAGCCAGCGCCACGATGAGCGTGCCGACGAGGGTGAGCGTGCCAGCCACCAAGAAGCCACGGTTGATTGGCTTGAGTGCGTTGGTCTCGCCCTCTTTGGCCTTCACGAAGAAGATGCCGATGATCGATGCAACCACGCCGATGGCGCGAGCTGCGAGCGGGAAGATCAAGCCGAGGGCCGGGTTGGCGTCAATCGACTTGAAGGCTGCAACACCCAAGATGATCGAGGCAACGAGGGTGACCTCGTAGCTCTCGAACAAGTCGGCGGCCATACCGGCGCAGTCGCCCACGTTGTCGCCCACGTTGTCGGCAATGGTTGCCGGGTTGCGTGGGTCGTCTTCGGGGATACCGGCTTCGACCTTGCCGACCAAGTCGGCGCCAACGTCGGCGGCCTTGGTGAAGATGCCGCCACCAACGCGCAGGAACAGTGCGAGCAGCGAGCCACCGAAGCCGAAGCCGATCAGGATGACCGAGGCGCTGTTCTGGAAGATCATGATGATGCCGGTTGCACCGAGCAGGCCGAGGCCCACGGTGAACATGCCGGCGACGCCACCAGTGCGGAAGGCGACGTCGAGTGCCTTCGGCATGCTGTTGGTGAGGGCAGCGGCGGCGGTGCGCACGTTGCCTCGGGTGGCGAGGGTCATACCGATGTAACCGGTAAAGCCCGATGCGAAACATCCGAGGATGAACGCCACGGTGCGCCACAGGCCGGTTTGCGCAAATCCGAGCGCCTCAGTGCCGTCGGCCTTGATAATGGCCTTTGAGGTGACGAATACGATGATTGCCAGTGGCACCAAGATCACGCCAATGGTCTTGAACTGACGCCGGAGATAAGCAGCGGCGCCTTCTTGAATTGCTTTGGCAATCTCTTGCATCTTGGGTGAGCCTGCATCTGCAGCCATGACACTCTTCGCAAGGAAGAGGCCAACGGCGAGAGCGATGAGTGCTGCACTGACGGAAAGCAGCAGTACTGCCCATTCGCCGCCCTTGAGTGCAAATTCCTGATAGCCGCCTTCGGCGAGGATTCCTGACACGGGTGAACCTTTGTCCTGAGTGTGGGCGCGCACCAGATTGCACGAGCCATTGATGGGAACGGCAAGAGTGTAGGGAATAAACCGCGTGAGTGACGAAACGATCGCGCGAAACACAAACCAGTCTGCGATTTACCATCCACCGTGCTCCTAGGACTACGGTCGGGTTTGCTCCATTTCGAGCAGCGGACAACCGATCCACGAAAGGCCGTCCCCATCTGATGGCACAGACAACAAACACGACGCGAGGCCCGGTCACGGGTACCGCTCATCGGGCCAAGAAGCGCAAGCCGTTCTTGCTCGACCTGTACTCAACTGCCGTTGGCAAGAAGTACGTCATGGCGATCACCGGTGTACTCCTCATCGGTTTTGTGATCACCCACATGATCGGCAACTTGAAGATGTACCTCGGCAAAGAGGACTTCAATCACTACGCCGAGTTCCTCCGCGAACTCCTCGTGCCCATCTTGCCTCGCACCGTCTTTTTGTGGATCCTCCGCGGAGGGTTGCTCGGCGCTGTGGTGCTGCACGT
>JAPKZR010000326.1 GCA_026393695.1 Actinomycetota bacterium | reverse complement strand
TCGAGACGCTGGAACGTGCGGGCCACACCAAGGCGGGCACGGCGAAACGGCGGCAACTTGGTGATATCGACGCCATCGAGCATGACCTCACCTGAGGTTGGCTCGAGCAGCCCGGTGATGCAGTTGAACATGGTGGTCTTGCCAGCACCGTTGGGGCCAATGAGCCCGGTGATGACACCGGCCTCGGCCGAGATACTCACGGCAGTGAGCGCTGCGGCGCCACCGAATTTCATACCGACATTGCGGCATTCGAGGAGCGTCACTCGCCACCGCCTATCGGCGCGACCGGAAGGCCCAGCGCTGTGTCGAGCACCTGGCGATCTGAAGGGCGGAAGGCCCGATCGATACCAATGAGGTCGAGATCTTCGCCAGCAACTGCTCGCTCTTCTTCCGCAAAGCGGTCTTCGAACACTGACATGATGATGCGCGGCACGATAAACAACGACCCCGCCGAGATCAACGCGAAGTGCCAGTTAGAGACCGCACCGCGCCACGTTGCCGCCCACAGACCAACGAGTGCGGCCACCCAGAGTGCGGTGGCGGCAGGCGCCTTCTTGAGCGGACGGAAGCCGTCCATAATCTGCTGAGCGATACCGCTTGGGTTCTTGCCGAGTCCGATACCAACGAGGGCTGGCCCCACGTAGTGGCTGAAGTTGCCCAGCACGGTGACGAAGAGCCAATGCAGCGATGGGTAATCGCTGCCGAGCTTGTCGAACACGTTTGGCATGACCACGCTGAGCACGCTCAAGAAGATGCCTGCGATAAATGCACCGCTGACATATCCGATGCCGCCGACAACGGCGATCATGAAAAGCAGCAGGCTTTGGAAACCATCGAAGTCGGCATTGTTCGGCAGGGTGCGGCGCTCGGCGGCCCACAACAAGCCAGCCAAACCGGCCACTGCAGACGACACCATGAACACGCCAAGCTTCAGTCGCGTGATGTTGAGTCCGAGCGTGGCGCACGCTGCTGGGCTGTCTTTCATCGCAACGATCATTCGGCCATAAGCACTGCGGCGAATGGCGATGATGCCGATGCCAAGCACTGCGAAGATGACCGTCATCAACATCAAAAAGGCGCGTTGCCCAGCAAAGTTGATTCCGAACCAATGAGGCCTCGGCACCGTGAGCGAACCGTTTGTAAACAGGTTCACGGTGAACTTGCTACCAAAGATATTGAAATCCAACGGCTGTGTCTGCAAGATCACAAGCTGGTACACGATGATGCCAAAGGCAAACGTGGCCAAGCCGAGATACAGGCCGCGCAGTCGCAACGCGGGCAACGCAATGAGGCCACCCACCAACGAACACACGCACATTGCCAACAACACGGCACCCACCGACAACGACTTCTGCGTGGCCAGACCAGTGGGTCCAACATCGAACTGCCATGCGGCGATGACGGCCACACCGGCGAACGTGAACACAGCAAGGTTGATCTCGCCGGCGTAACCGGTGAGCAACACCAGCGACAGTGCCATCAGCGACAACGCGACGCCGTTGGCCAAGCTGATGACTGCCGAGCCCGACATGATGGACTGCAGCATCGCCACGGCTGCCACCAGCACGCCGCCCCACAACACGGCTTCGCGCATGGTTGGCACCCGGAACCGCTCGCGTGTTCGCGTGACAATGGCGCCGCGCAAGCGGTCTTGTGGCAGCAACAACAACGCGCCGAACAACAGCAATGCGGGGATGGCATTACGCAAGTTGCGCAGCACAAGCCAGCGCTGACCCGCATCGGAGATCCAGTCGAAGTAGAGCTTCGAGAGGCCCAGCACCATGGCACCCACATAGGTGAGCGGCACGCTGCGCAAGCGACCCGCTACGGCTGCCGGATAGGCATCAAACACAAGCAGCGTGAGCGCGAACACTTGTAACGCGCCCAACTGCGGAGACAGCAACACGCCGGCAAGGCCGGCAAGCGAAGCGCCAATGGCCCAGCTGGCCATGCTGACGCGATCGGGACGACCACCGTTGAGCATGAGCAGCGAACGATCGTCGACCGTGGCGCGCATGGTGACGCCCAAGCGGGTGCGATAGAGCAACACATACAGCGCGCCAGCGATGACGATAGACAGCAACACACCAATGATCTGGTGGTAATACACGGCCTGGCCGAGCACTTGCACGTGGGTCTCGCCGAAGAACTTCTTGGGCACCAACGCGCGGTTGCTGTTGCGGAACCAGATCCAGGTTGCGGCGCCGTTGATGCCGAGTAATACGGCCACGGGCGTGACAAGTCTGGTGACCTCGCTCGTGCCACGTAGGCCGCGCATCACCAGCACCTCGAGCGCTAGACCAAGCAACGGGGCGAACACACACACCGTGAGGAAAATTGCGATGGGGGCTGGCGTGTGCCAACCAAAACGGAGTTGCCAATAGAAGAGCGCGCTCATGGTCGCCACTGCGCCGTGAGCAACGTTGAAGACTCCGGATGTGGAGTACGTGACAACAAGGCCAGTAGCGGCAATGGCGTACACCGAGCCAAGGCAAAGGCCCAAGACTGTGTAGGCGAGGAAATCTTGCATAGTTACTTCGCACTACGAGTGGGCCGGACCGCACATCGGCCAGACCCACTCGCAGCTAACGAGACGATTGCTTACTTGCCCGTGAACTTTTGCGAAATGCGATTCGCATCGAGTTTGGCGGCGATGAGTCCGGGGGTACCCGTGACTTTGCCGATCCACGCATCGTTGCACTCGAACTTGCCGCGCTCGGTTGGAGCAACACGCTCGTACTTGGTGCCGGTGAGCTTCATCAAGATTGCGCACTTCGGTGGGTGGTTGGCGCCTGGGTCGGTTTCGGCGTGCAGGCCGTGACCGGTCCAGCTATGAATTGCACGCATGTTGTCGAGCACGCAAGTGCGGGTGAGCGAGGCGCCACACTGCTGCGAAGCAGTGGCCCACAGCAAGAACGACGACGTGGCCTGCATGCCGAGCAGTGCGGTGTCGCCCCCACTGCCGTTCACGAGGTCGAGGTAATCCTTCGTGGCTGGGTTGATGTCGGCCTCTTCGAACGGAATGAAACCGAAGCGGAGATACATCTTGTCGAGCGCACCATCGGTGTTCGCGTCGGCGCAGTTCTGGGTGTAGTGGTTTGCGTCGGTGATGATTGGGACGTCGAGGCCGTTGGCCTTCGCCGCCTGAGCGAACAACTGCAGGCTTGGCAAGCAGGTGCCTGACCACGACACCATGGTGGCGCCAGAGTCTTGAATCTGCTTCACGAATGGGGTCCAATCGGTCTCGCCACCAGCGTTGTACTCGAGCGTGGTTTCGCTAAAGCCCCAACCGAACTGAGGAGCAACGTTGACAACTTTGTCGCGGGTCTCTTGTGTGGCTGAGAAGTTGCCAGCGAGCATTCCTACGTGCTTGACCTCTTCGGGGAACACCTTGGCAACCTGCTCGAACACGCCAGCAGGCGTTTCGTCGGCTGGGTTTGGCACACCCTGGAACACATCGCCTGCATGGGCGAACGCAGCGCTCACGGTGTATGCGGGCGCTGCAGGAAGACCGCAACCGATGCGAATCTCTTCTTGCAGATCGTCGAAGGCCCAGCCTTCGCCGACGAGGAAGAAGACCTTGTCATCGCAAGCCTTTTGAATTGCGGCCTGCACAGCAGCGAACTGTGCGTCGTAGTAGTTCAAGGTGATCTGACGACCGTTGATGCCGCCGAGCTCGTTGCACTTAGCGACCAAAGCCTTCATCGCGTCGGTCACTTCGTGGCTCAAACCTGGCGAACCAGAAAAGCCTGCGTCGTCGCCGCCGCCGATGGTGACGGCATCCTTGGTGACGCCTGTCTCGCTACCGTCGTCGGTGTTGGCGCCATCGCCCTTGCTGCATGGCCATGCAGCGTCGCCGAATGTTGGACCAGCGGCCGCAACATCGGTTCCTGGCGTGGTGTCGCCGCTGCCTTGTGACGTTGGCACGCTTGCGGGCGCCGAATCTGTCGAGCTGCTGCGTTCTTTACCGCAGGCCGTGGCAACGAGTGCGAGCGCTATAAACGCGGCCGCAAAACGAACGGAAGTTCTACGCATCAAATATCTCCCCCTAAGGATTTCGAGCTGATTTGGTCACCATAACATGTATCTGACGGCGCGTCAGATGTTGGAACGAGGGCACTGCGCGTGCCCTCGCCCGAGCATTTTGAGCCTTACTTCGTGGCGAATGCCTGCGAAATTCGATTGCTGTCGAGCAGCGCTGCGGCGAGCGCACGAGTACCTGAAACCTTGGCGATCCACTCGGGCTTGCACTCGTACGTGCCCACTTCGGCTGGTACCACTCGCTTGTAACCGGTGCCCTCAATCTTGAGCACGATGTTGCACGAAGACGGATGATTCTGCGAAGGGTTATCTTCGGCATGAATGCCGTGACCGGTCCACTTGGTGACCTTGGCGAGGTTGGCCAACACACAGGCACGGGTCAGCTCTGCGCCGCATTGCTGCGACGCCGTCGCCCACAACAAGAACGACGACGTTGTCTGCGTGCCGAGCAGCGCAATGTCGCCCCCGTAGGTCTTCATCAAGTCGAGATAGTCCTGAGTTGCTTTGTTCGTAGACGCTTCTTCGAGCGGAATGCCCGAGAGACGCACGTACACGTTGTCGAGTGAACCGTCGGTGTTCGCACCGGCGCACTCAGCCGCGTAGTGGTTGGCATCGGTGACGATAGGGATGTTTAAACCGTTGGCCTTCGCGGCCTGGGCGACCAACTGCAGATGCGGCAGGCACGTGCCAGACCAGTAGAGCATCGTTGCGCCAGAGTCCTTGATCTGCTTAATAAATGGCGTCCAATCGGCTTCGCCCGCAGCGTTGTACTCGAGTTTGGCGTCGGCGAAGCCCCAGCCGTACTGGGGCGCCACGGCCAAGACCTTGTCGCCGGATTCCTGAGTAGCCGAGAAGTTGCCAACCAGCGTGGCCACATGCTTCACCGCATCGGGGAACAGCGTGGCCATCTGAGCGAAGAAGCCGGCAGACATTTCGTCCGACGGGTTCGGCACGCCGACAAAGACGTCTTTGCCATGAGCGAACGCGCCGCTGACCGAATAGGTCGGCACGGCCGGTATGCCGCACTTCAGCCGCACCTCTTCTTGGTTCGAGTCAAACGCCCAACCCTCGCCGACCAAGAAGAAGTCCTTCTGATCGCACACGCCCTGCATTGCAGCGACAACGTTGAAGATGCCGGCGTCGAAGTAGTTGAACGTGATCTGGCGACCGTTGATGCCGCCAAGCTCGTTGCACTTTTTGACCAAGGCCCGCATTGCATCAGTGAGTTGGTGAGACAAGCCGGGCGAACCGACGTATCCTGCGTCGTCGCCACCGGCAATGCTGATTTCATCTTTGGTGACACCGGGCTCGTTACCCGAGTCGGTGTTGGCGCCTTCGCCCTTGCTACATGGCCACGGCGCATCGCCGAACATAGGCACGTCGGCTGCTGGCAAACTGCCGTCGGTCACGGGCTGCGATGACGACGAGTCGGGCGACGAACCGGCCGGCGCTGCGGCATCGCGGCTCTTGCCACAGGCGGTGACAAGCATCGCGAGCACCAATGGAACAGCTACCAAGCGATAGCCCTGACGATGACGACGAAGCATCATGAATCCCCCCCGAGATTGGTTGTGTTGCGGACGTTAGCACCGCATACGAAATCGATCGGACACTGGAGTAGCGGGCGAACGAAGGCGGATTGATTAGCCGATTGCGATTGGGTTCACCGGGCTGCCTGAAGCACCCGTGACAAGCAGCGCGCCGACCGCGAGCAACACGTCGTAACACGAGTCGGCGGCCAACTCGGCCAACCACAGATGCTCGATCATGGTGACACCAAGTTGCTGCAGCAGTGCGATGTGTACACACAAGAAACGGTTCTGGTCGAACGGGATCGACTCGACTGCCGAGTTGTCGGTGCCGACCGCGCTGAGGTTGTGATCGCGTATAAACGACACGGCATCGAGGCCAAGGCCAGC